>JAYUJX010000426.1:0-22322 GCA_043764955.1 Polaromonas sp. | reverse complement strand
GCGTTTTAGTGGCTGCGGGTATGCACATGGGCAGAGCCACTGCGCAAAGCAAAGCTTTTGATGTGACAGATGATCGCGGTGTGGTGGTTCACTTCAAGCAATCGCCCCAACGCATCGTCAGTATTTTGCCCTCGCTGGCAGAGTCGGTTTGCGAGCTGGGTCGATGCCAGCGCTTGGTGGGTGTTGACCGCTATTCCAATTGGCCGCTGGCGCTAACCCGTTTGCCGCAAGTGGGAGGCGGTTTAGACCCCAATATTGAAGCGATTGTTGCACTGAAGCCAGATGTCGTGTTGATGGCGGTTTCCAGCCGCGCTTTTGACAGGCTAGAAGCCTTGGGCATCAAGGTTATCGCTTTAGAGCCTAAAACGCATGCTGATGTGCAACGTGTTTTGAAGAAACTAGGGCAGTTACTGGACGTGCCAGAAGAGCAGGGCGCAGCGCGTTTGTGGCGCAACATTGAAGCAGGTATTGCGACAGCAGCGCAAATGCTGCCTAAACGTGCTTTGGGTATCAATCAGCAAACTAAGCCGCCAACTGTCTATTTTGAAGTGAATCCTGCACCCTACGCAGCGGGTGAGTCTTCTTTTATGGGGGAAACGCTGACTCGGCTTGGCGCTAAAAATATCATTCCAGCATCACTGGGGCCCTTTCCTAAGATTAACCCAGAGTTTGTGGTGCGTGCCAATCCTGACGTCATCATGGTGGGTTTACGCGGCAGTGCTGGTCTAGAGCAGCGCCCGGGTTGGCAGAGCATGCGTGCATTTCGTGAAAAACGCTTGTGTATTTTTTCAAATGAAGAGTCAGAAATTTTGGTGCGACCAGGTCCTCGTATGGCAGAGGCCGCGCTGCTGATGGCGACATGCCTGAAAAGCAAAGCACCATGACCGATACACAAGTTTTGCGAGCTTTGCAACATTTGCAACATTTGCAACATTTGCAAAAACATCGACGCGCATGGGCGCTGGGCGCGGCGCTTTTGTTGATTTTTGCATTGCTTGCCATCGTCGGGTTGAGCGCGGGCAGCACAGGCTTAGAAAATGTTTGGCTGATGTGGCAAGACCCCCTCCAAACTCAGTTGGCCCAACAAATCGTCATTGACATACGCGCCCCGCGCACCTTGGGCGCTTTTTTGGCGGGTGCATTACTGGGCTTGGCAGGCGCTGTGGCGCAAGGCTTGTTTCGCAATCCATTGGCCGACCCGTATTTGCTGGGCAGTGCCTCGGGTGCGACGTTAGGCGTTGCGATTGCTTTGTCGTTTTTGGGTGCGATTGGCGTAAGCCCTTTTGCAACACTATGGTTGGTGCGATTGGGCTTGACAGGAGCCGCTTTTTTGGGAGCCGTGGCCGCAGTTTTGTTGACGCTGACTTTGGCGCGTGGTGTACAACACACGCTGCGTTTGCTGCTTGCAGGCGTTGTGGTGGGTGTGGTTTTAGGCGCGATCAGCTCTCTGTTCACCTTGCTATCTCCCACTATTTTGGTGGCTATGACGGCATTTATGCTTGGTTCAACTGGGTTTGTCGGCTGGATGGCTTGTTCCGTCATGGCTGCCGTTCTCGTCCCTTGCCTCGCGTTGTCATGGGCGCTTTCGCGGGTATTGGACGGTTTGGCTTTGGGTGAATCCACCGCTATCACGCTAGGTTTGCCTTTGGGAACTTTGCGCTCTGCTTTGATTGGCTTGCTAGCTTTGGCGACAGGTACAGCGGTGGCGCAAACGGGATTGATTGCTTTTGTCGGTCTAGCCGCGCCGCACTTGGTGCGCTCGGTGGTCAAAACGACGCACGGCAAGTTGATTGTTTTGTCCAGCTTGATGGGCGGGGTGTTGCTGCTTTTGGCTGATATTTTGGCGCGCAGCTTGATCGCGCCGCTGGAGTTGCCCGTTGGCGTGCTGACCGCTGTTTTGGGTGGTGGTTATTTGCTGTGGTTGATGCGGAAACAGACGCTATGACGACTGTAAATATTGCTATTAATAATATAGCTATTGAGGCAATAAATATGTCGGCTAGGTTGCAAAATACACCTGTTTTGCATGACATCAGCGTGCAGTTTGAAGCTGGGCGCTGGACCGGCATTGTCGGCCCCAACGGTGCGGGTAAATCGACGCTGCTCAAGGTGCTGGCGGGTGTGTTGCCGCACGAAGGACGTGTTCACCTGTTTGGCGAAGTCATGTCGCACTTCGCACCCCGTGAAAGAGCCAAAAAACTGGCCTGGCTGGGCCAAAACGAGGCCAGTGCCGACGATTTGACCGTGTTTGACGTCACCATGCTGGGCCGTTTGCCGCACCAGGCCTGGTTGGCCGCGCCGAATCAGGCCGATCTCGCCGCCGTTGAGCAAGCCCTGCGCAGCACCCAGGCTTGGGAATGGCGGGGCAGGGCGCTGGGTCAGCTTTCGGGCGGCGAGCGTCAGCGTGTCCTCTTGGCGCGTGCTTTGGCGGTGCAAGCCGATGTGTTGCTGATGGATGAACCACTGGCCAATCTGGACCCGCCGCACCAGACTGACTGGCTGTTGTTGGTGCGCAGCCTGGTCGCCAGCGGCAAAACGGTCGTAAGCGTGCTGCACGAAATCTCGTTCGCGCTGCAGGCCGACCAGATGGTCATCATGGCTCAAGGCCGCATTACCTACCAAGGCGCCTGTGATGACAACGCTACGCACCTCGCGCTGGAACACGTGTTTGACCACCGGATTGTCATTCATCCCTTGGCTGGGCAGTGGGTTGCGCTGCCCAAGGTCACCCCAAACTCCCAAGAGGACTCCCATGCAGATTGAAACCCCACCCGTCGATTACGAACGGGTCGTCCCCACGGCCGAGCGCCGGGGCCTCATCCTCATCAACACCGGCCACGGCAAGGGAAAAAGTACAGCCGCTTTTGGGTTGGCCTTGCGCGCTCATGGCCGGGGCAAGAAAATCAAGGTCTACCAGTTCATGAAGGTACCCAGCGCACGCTTTGGTGAGCACCGGCTGTTTGAGCAACTGGGTATTCCCATCGAAGGATTGGGCGATGGCTTTAGCTGGAAGAGCCGCGACCTGGACCACTCGGCCCAACTTGCGATGGACGGATGGGCCAAGGCCGAGGCCACCATCCGCGCAGGCGAGCACTTCATGGTCGTGCTGGATGAGATCATGTACCCGCTGCGCTATGGCTGGATTGCGCTGGATGCCATAGTCACCTGCTTGCGAGAGCGCCCGCCGCATGTGCACGTGGTGCTTACGGGCCGCAACGCCCCGGCTGAACTGATCGAGCTGGCCGATACGGTGACCGAGATGACCCTCATCAAACACCACTTCAAGGCCGGTGTGCCCGCACAGCGCGGTATTGAAGACTAACTATTTTTAGAAATACAACCTTTATGCAAACCCGAAAAATCCCCGCTACCATCGTTACCGGCTTCCTGGGTAGCGGTAAAACAACCCTGCTGCGCAACCTGCTCACCAACGCCCAGGGCCGCCGCATCGCGGTCATCGTCAACGAGTTTGGCGAATTGGGCATCGACGGCGAATTGCTGCGCGGCTGCGGCATTGGCTGCGATGAAAACGGTGTCGAAAACGGCCAATTGTTCGAGCTGGCCAATGGCTGCCTGTGCTGCACCGTGCAAGAAGAATTTGCCCCGGTGATGGAGCAACTGGCCGCCCGGCGCGACCAGATCGACTATCTGGTGATTGAAACCTCCGGTCTGGCCTTGCCCAAGCCGCTGGTGCAGGCCTTTCAGTGGCCCGCGTTGCGCAACGCGTTTACTGTGGACGCGGTCATCACCGTGGTGGACGCGCCCGCTGTGTCCGCAGGCACCTTTGCCGACGACCCGGTGGCAGTAGACGCCCAGCGCCATGCCGACGACAACCTGGACCATGACTCCCCCTTGGCTGAGTTGTTTGAAGACCAACTGGCCACTGCCGACCTGGTCATCGTGCACAAGGTGGACGGCATGGATGCCGCCGCGCTGGAAGCCGTCGAGGCCACCATCCGTGCAGAAGCCCCCGCCGGTGTGAAGCTGGTGCGCGCATCGCACGGTCAAGTGCCCATGGATGTGCTGCTGGGACTGGAGCGCGCGGTGGAAGACGTTATCGACGCCCGCAAAACCCACCACGACGCGGAAGAAGACCACGATCACGACGCTTTTGATTCGGTGTCAATCACGCTGATCGTTCCCGACCGCGCCAAGCTGCTCACCGCTCTGGCCACCCTGGTGCAGCGCCACGAGATCTACCGTGTCAAAGGTTTTGTCGCCATGCCGGGTACTGCGATGCGCCTGGTGGTGCAGGGCGTGGGCCAGCGCTTTGACAGTTATTTCGACCGTGCTTGGCGCACAGACGAGCCGCGTCAGACGCGTCTGGTGCTGATTGGCGATCACTTGGACGCTGCCGTGCTGCAAAGCGAACTGCAGGCCGCGATAATCTAGTCATTTACTTTAAAGGCAGTCCATGCATTTGCTTGCTACCCGCCCAGGCGGCCATGTTGAAGACGATGGCCTGGGTGTAGTGCGCGTGGCGCAAACACCGGGCGACATTGTGGTGCTCACCGTGTCAGATACCACGCTGTCTTTACTGGCCGAGGTGGTCAACGGTTTGCCGGATGACTTTCCCCGTGTGCGCCTGGCCAACCTGATGTGGCTGCGCCAGCCCGCGTCTACCGATCTTTACATGGACGACGTGCTGCGCCACGCCAAGGCCATCGTCATCGAACACCTGGGCAGCCCCAGCGAATGGGCTTATATTGTGGACCAGGTCTGTGATTCCGCCCGGGCGCGCGGCCAGTGGCTGGTGATGGTGTCGGGCGAATGTGTAGAAGACGCGCAGTTGCTCATGCGCAGCACCGCTAACAAAGACGATTGCACCCATCTGTGGCGCTGTCTGCGCGAAGGTGGGCGCGACAACGCCTCAAACTTTTTCCAGCTCATCGCCCATGCCGCCTTTGGCCAAGGCGAGCGCCCTGTACCCGCGCAAGTGTTACTCGCTGCCATGCCCTACACACCCGCCATTCCCCTGGCTCCGTGGCGTGCTGGTGCACCCGTGGCTCTGCTGGTGTTTTACAAAGTGCATTTGCAGGCGGGCAACACGGCGGTGTTTGATGCCATGCTGGCCGCTCTGGCAGAGCAGGGCCTCAACACCCTGGCCGTGGCGCTGGACTCGCTCAAGAACCCCCAGAGCATGGCGCTGCTGCAATCGCTGGCCCATGAGCACAAGGTAGACGTGGTGCTGAACGCTACCAGCTTTGCCGTGGGCGCGATGGGCGGCAACGATGCGGGTACAGAGGTTCTGCCCGTGCTGCTGGCAGGCGATGCGCCGGTGTTGCAGCTCATCACTGCGGGCTGCTCACAAGCGCAATGGCAAGACGACCCGCACGGCCTCACCCCGCGCGACCTAGCTATGCAGATCGTGCTGCCCGAGGTGGATGGCCGCATTGGCACCCGGCCCATTAGCTTCAAGGGCCTGGCCTGGCGCTGCGAGCGCGCCGAGATCGACGTGGTGCGCTACCACAGCGAGCCCGAGCGTATTGCCTATGTGGCCGCTCTAGCCGGTCGCTGGTGCAGTTTGCGCTATAAAAAAAATAGCGATAAGCGTGTGGCGCTGGTACTCGCCAACTATCCCAACGACGACGCGCGACTGGCCAACGGCGTGGGTTTGGATACCCCCGCATCCACCGTTGTCATCCTGCAAGCCCTGCGGGCCGCAGGCTATGCCACCGGCGATGTGCCGAAACACGGCGATGCGCTCATGGCCGACCTGGTGCGGGGCATCACCAATAACCTAAATGCCAACGACGATCGCCCGGCAGGCCAAAGCCTGGCGATGGCCGACTACATGCAAGATTTTGCCGCCTTGCCGCTCGGGAGCCAAACCGCCATCAACGCCCTCTGGGGCTTGCCGGAGCAAGACCCGCTGGTGCGCGCAGGCCGCTTCATGGTGTCGGGCCAGCGCTACGGCAATGTGTTTGTGGGCAACCAGCCAGCACGCGGGCGCGACCTGGACCTGGTGGCCACCTACCATGACGCCGATCTGGTGCCCACCCACAACTACCTGGCCTTTTACTTCTGGCTGCGCCGCGACTACGCGGTGGACGCCGTGGTGCACGTGGGCACGCACGGCAACCTGGAGTGGCTACCCGGCAAAAGCGTGGCGCTGGGGGCGTCCTGCTGGCCCGATGCGATTTTGGGTCCGCTGCCACACCTTTACCCCTTCATCGTCAATAATCCCGGCGAGGGCACCCAGGCCAAGCGCCGCACGCAGGCCGTCATCATCGACCATCTGATGCCCGCCATGACCCGCGCGGAAACTTATGGGCCCTTGCAGCAGTTGGAGGGCCGAATGGACGAGTACTACGAGGCCCTGTCGTTAGACCCGCGCCGCGCCAAACTGCTGCGCACCAGCATTTTGGAGCAGGTGATCGCAGACGGCCTGCACGTCGAGTTGGGTTTTACCAAGCCCACCAACGACGCCGAGCAGCAAGCCTTATTGCAGCGGCTGGATGCCTACCTGTGTGAAATCAAAGAATCGCAAATCCGCGACGGTCTGCATATTTTCGGCCAGTCTCCCGCCGGTCGCCAGCGGGTGGATACACTGGTGGCTCTGGCCCGCTACCCCGGCGGCGCAGGTGCGGCGCAAGGCAGCCTGACCGTGGCCTTGGCGCATGACTTGGGGTTGAAAGACTTTGATGCCCTGAGCCCCGACTGGGCCACACCATGGACTGGCGAGCGCCCGCAGGTCTTGCAAGCCCTGAGCTTTGAGCCCTGGCGCCACGCGGGCCACACCCGCGAGCGGCTGGAGTTGCTGGCCGTCCGTGTGGTGCATGACCTGGGTGAAGAGCATGGCAAAGGGCAGGGCAGCGCGGTGCCCAGCGGCCCCAGCGCTGCGCCAGACTTGTGGCCCCACACCGCCCAGGTGCTAGAGCGCCTGCACACCATACTCGCGCCGCGTCTGGATGCCTGTGGCCCTAATGAGATCGGTCAACTGTTGCGCGGGCTGGATGGGCGCTTTATCCCCGCTGGCCCTAGCGGCGCACCGTCGCGCGGTAGGCCCGATGTACTACCGACTGGGCGCAACTTTTACTCAGTGGACACGCGCGCCATCCCCACCGGGACCGCTTACGCCATGGGTGCCAAGGGTGCAGCCCGCGTAGTGGAGAGGCACTTGCAAGACCATGGTGCGTACCCCACGGCCATGGGCCTGTCGGTCTGGGGCACCAGCACTATGCGCACCGGGGGCGAAGATGTGGCTCAGGCTTTCTCACTCTTGGGAGTGCGGCCCAAGTGGGCGCCGGGCAGCAATCGCGTGGTGGACATCGAAGTCATGCCCATGAGCGTGCTGGGTCGTCCACGCGTGGACGTGACGCTGCGTGTGTCCGGCTTCTTCCGTGATGCGTTTCCGAATGTGATTGACCTGTTTGACACTGCCGTGCGTGCCGTAGCCGCCATTGCACCTGAGGACGAGCCAGACGATATCAATCCAATCCGCTCACGCGTGCAGCGTGATGCCTCGAAGGCGCAAGCCGCAGGGCAGTCGCAAGCAGAGGCAGAGCGGGCCTCTACCTGGCGCGTGTTCGGCCCTCGGCCCGGTGGCTACGGTGCGGGCTTACAGGCATCCATTGCCAGCGGCAACTGGACCGAACGCTCCGATCTGGCCGAGGCCTATTTGCGCGCCGGGGCATTCGCCTATGGGCAAGACGCACACGGCGCCGCTGCGCCCGAGGCATTTGCTCAGCGCATCGCCGCTCTGGACGCGGTGCTGCACAACCAGGACAACCGCGAGCACGACATTCTGGATTCTGGCGACTACTACCAGTTCATGGGCGGCATGGCCGCGGCGGTAGAGCACCTCAGCGGCGCGCCCGCCGCGCTTTACCATGGCGACTTCAGCGTGCCCGGGGCACCGCGCATCCGCACGCTGGGTGAAGAAGTGGCCCGCGTGGTACGCTCCCGCGCAGTTAACCCCAAGTGGCTGGACGGCATCAAGCGCCACGGCTACAAGGGCGCGTTTGAAATGGCCGCCACGGTGGACTTTTTGTTTGCGTTTGACGCCACCACCGGCGTGGTGGGCGACCACCAGTACGCGCTGGTGGCCGATGCCTATGTGCATGACGACGATACCCGTGCCTTTCTGCAACAGCACAACCCGCTGGCGCTGCGCAGCATCGGCGAACGCCTACTGGAAGCCATGGACCGGGGCCTGTGGGCCGAGCAGGGCGACCAGCGCGAACGCATCGAAGACCATCTGCTGGCGCTGGAGCAGCGACTTGAAGTATCTGACGACGCAATAGAAAAGGTTACGCCATGAAGCTTGTGCAAGCCGCCACCCGTGCGGCATTCCCATTCACCGCCCTGGTCGGCCAGCCGCTTCTGCAGCACGCCCTGCTGCTGGTCGCGATCGACCCGCGCATCGGCGGCGTGCTGGTCAGCGGCCCGCGCGGCACGGCCAAATCCACGGCAGCGCGGGCACTGGCGGCCTTGCTGCCGGATGCGCCGTTTGTGACCCTGCCGCTGGCGGCCAGCCTGGAACAACTGGTGGGCACCTTGAACGTGGAAGCCGTGCTGGTTGAGGGCCAACTGCGCCTGGCGCCGGGCCTGGTGGCGCGCGCCCACAACGGCGTGCTGTACGTGGATGAGGTTAATTTGCTACCCGATGCGCTGGTCGATGCGCTGCTTGACGTCGCCGCCAGCGGCATCAACACGGTAGAGCGTGACGGCATTTCGCAGCAGCACGCCGCACGTTTTGCGCTGGTGGGCACGATGAACCCCGAAGAAGGCGAACTGCGGCCCCAACTGCTGGATCGCTTTGGCCTGTCGGTTGTGCTGGGCAACCCCTTGGACCCGCAGCAGCGGCTGGATATTTTGCGTACCCGCCTCGCCTTCGACGAAGACCCGCAGGCTTTGACGGCATTGCACGCGGTGCAGCTAGCCCCGTTGGCTGCAACCGTGGTGGCAGCGCGTGCCGTGCTGTCCAGCCTGGCGTGGCCGGATGCCGTGCTGCAACACGCCGCCGCACTCGCATTGGCGGCTGGTGTGGATGGCATGCGTGCCGACCTGGTGATGCTGCGCGCCGCGCGGGCCTTGGCTGCCCTGGAAGGCCGCAATGCCGTGACCACGCAAGACGTCGATGCCGTGGCAGAACTGGCGCTGGCGCACCGCCGCACGTTGGAGCCATCCGCTAACGACAGAACCAGCGATAAGCCCAACGGCAGTGCCAATAACAACAGCAACACCAACAACAAAACTGGAGTGCGCAAAGACCCGCCACCCGCTTCAACCCCCGTACCGCAAGGCGATTGGGGTGCGTTGCCGCCTATACCGACACCCACCACCTGGGTGCTGTCCAATGGAGCCCGGCCCGCAAAAAAAGCCTGAGCCACCGCATCCGCCAGCCGTCGACATCGGCTGGCAGTGTGCGGTGGCGCAACCCCTCCATGCAGTCACCACCTCTTAAACCCGCCGGAAAAACGGCGGGCAACAGTTCCGCGATTGCTTGGCTGCGTACCCTGCTGGCCAAAGGCCCGCGCGCGTTGCAGCGCGAGCACCTGCGCTACCAACCGCAGGCGGTGGCCGCACCGCGCCTGCACCTGATCGTGCTGGACACCTCGGGTTCGATGCGCCAGGGTGGCCAAGGCGGTCGCCTGGCGCTGGCCAAAGGCCATGCAGCCCGCCTGATCGAGCAGGCTGCGCGCGCTGGAGATCATGTGGGCCTGCTGTGTTTTGGGGGTGGCGGTGTGCAGCTGGTGCTGCCGCCCGGACCGGCGCGGGCCGCCGGTGCCGCACGGGTACGCCAATGCGGCGGCGGCGGCGGCACACCACTGCGCCAGGCCTTGGCTGTGGCGAATACCTTGCTGGCGCAGGCCCGTCGGCGCGGTAGCAGTGGCCCAGCCTGGCTGTGGCTGCTGACTGATGGCCGCACGCTGGAGCAGCCCGCCGCACCCAAGGGCGCGGAGCACGCGGTGGTCATGGATTTTGACGACCGTGCACCTGCAATAGGCCGCTGCGCCGCTTGGGCCGCACGCTGGGGCGCGGAGTACCGCCTGGCCAGTGCATCCTGATTACTTATTTATACTAAACACACACCCTCCCAATGACCGAAGCTGTTGATCACCCCGCTGTAACCGAACTCATCATCTGCACCACCTGCCGACCCGCTGGTGCATCGCGCGATCTGCCCGCTGCGGGCGAGGCGCTGCTGGAAGCCGTACAGATCGCCACCTGGGGCCTTGAGGATGCCCAGCAGGCTCGAATCCTTGTGCGCGGTATGGCCTGCTTGAGCGGATGCACGCGTGCCTGTACTGTGGCGCTTCAGGCACCCGGCAAGTACACCTATTTTTTTGGCGATTTGGTTGCCGATGGGGTAACTGCAATCCAGGTGCTGGCCTGCGCGCGGCTGCACGTGTATAGTACAGACGGTAATTTGCTGCGCAAAGAGCGGCCCGAACGCCTGCGTAGCGGTATATTGACCCGATTGCCCCCACTCGCTACCATTGACCCGGCTGGGCCTTGAATGGTTTTTCCGTGGTGCATCCGCAGTCCCGCAGGTGCGCCTCATTTTTTTATAAGGAGTTCTTTATGCATTCATCCACCACCACCGCCACCACCGAACTGCCCCGCACCGCTAACGCGGTGCGCAGCCTCTTGTTGCAGCTTGCCGTCGGTGCAGCCCTCGGCATGGTCGTGTTGTACGGCGTGGCATTTTCAGAAAGCCCGCTGGCACACAACGCCGCGCACGACGTACGCCACATCACCGTCAAGCCTTGTCATTGAGCTAATTTTTATCGGGAACTCCCTATGGTTTTTCAACGATTGATTTGGGCGGCGCTGGCCACCGCTGTGCTGGTGGGCAGTGTGCAAACCGGCGTGCAGCGTTGGCAAGTCGTGCCGCTGATTCTGGCCGCCGAGGTGTACGAGGCGCAAAAAGCCGAGGCGCCCGAACCGGTGGCCCTTGTTGCCCATTCTGCCCATGTGCATGCTGAAGCCGCCGCCCTTGCGCACGACCACGGCGCTGCCAAAGAGTGGGAGCCTGAAAACGGCTTCGAGCGCATAGGCTGGACTTGGGTGGCCAATAGCCTGCACGCCTTCAGCATGGCGCTGCTCATGTTTGCGGTGATGGGCGTGTGGCTCTACCAGCGTGGTGCGTCCGTTGGCTCTTTTGCTTTGCCCGCCTGGGTGGCCGCAGCGGGCTTTGTCAGCCTGCACCTCTGGCCTTCGCTGGGCTTGCATGCCGAAGTGCCGGGCATGGAAGCCGCCCCATTGCAGGCCCGCCAGGTTTGGTGGGTGCTGGCCGTAGGCAGTGCGGCGGGCGCTTGCGCTGTGGCCGGGTTTTTGCGTGCCTATTGGCGCTGGTTGGTAGCCGCGGCCTTGCTGGCGCTTCCCTTTGTAGTCGTTGCACCGCAGTTGCAGGGTGATGCCCTGGCAGGCTTTGGCCCCGAAGCCCACGCCGCGCTGACGCAACTCGGCACGCAGTTCATATGGGCTACGACCTGGGTTGCGCTATCGTTCTGGGTCAGCATGGGCTTGGTGGGTGGCTTAGCGTTCCAGCACTGGGTGCGGCCTGGCTTGTTGGCGGTGTTGAAGGGTGCTGGTGTGGCCGATGTGGGGGCGGTGAACGCGGCCCGATGATCGGTGCGTTTGTCTTACTAAATCGGCATCTTAATCAAGTATTACCTGCGCAAGATGCTATGAATAATGTAGCAAATATATTGACACAACACAAATATATACGCCGCTGGGGTGATTGGCCTTTATTTCGGTCGCGCACCAGTTATACGCACCACGCGTGGCAAACTTTTTGACTATCTCCGCATGCGCAATGACCCCTACAAAAATAGCCCTCTCTCAGCTTGAAAGCTTCCTGTTTAAGTCAACACCTCTGTAGGCCGTCGCATCAAATACGTATCCATCACCCACCCATGCGCCGCCCGTGCCGCTTGTCGCTCCACCAGAATCCGCGCACCCACCTCGGCCAGCGGCCCCGCAATGCAAATCTGTTGCGGCATGCCCAGGTAGGCCCCCCACCAAATCGTGACCCCCTCAGTCGCCAGATGCTGAAACGCGCAATGTCCGTCCAGCATCACCGCCACGGTATCCGCGCTTTCTGGCCAGCCGTGGTCGCACAGTTGGCGGCCGGTGGTGATGGTGACGGGGGCGTTGATGTCGTTCAGAGCGATGGCGTGCGCGGCGGTGAGTGCTTGCAGCGCGGTGATGCCGGGCACCACCGACACTGTCAGCGGCAGTTGTACCGCCAGGCGCTGAGCAATGCGAAGGGTGCTGTCGTACAGCGACGGGTCGCCCCACACCAGAAACACTACGCGCAAGGCTGTGCCGTGCGTTGGCAAGTGGGCGCGTATGGTGGCCAGCCACACGTCGGCAATAGCGTCATGCCAGCGGTTTACGGCAGCGGGGTAGTTCGGGTCATCGGCATCGCGCACCGGCATGTCAAAGCCTACGACCTGGGTGGCGGGGTTGGTCACCAATTCTTCGCAGAGTTTCAGGCGCAGCTCAGCCAGGTCCGCTTTGCCTGCGCCTTTGTGGGGCACCAAAATCAAATCCGCCGCGTTCAGCGCCCGGGCGCCCTGGCGGGTCACGTGGTCCGGGTTGCCGGTGCCTATGCCGACAAGGCAGAGGTCGATCTTCATTCGGTGCCTGCCGGAAAGCGGGGCGTGGTGCCTAGCGGGCGGTAACGCCGGTCGTAGTCACCTGCGTAGAGGCGGCTGTAGGCAAAGTCTTGCTCGCCCAAGTTTTGGCCCAGGGTGTGACCGACCAGAATCAGGGCCGTGCGCTCCATGCCTTCGCCCACGGCGGCTTCAATGGTGGACAGGGTGGCGCGCACCACGCGCTCGTCTGGCCAACTGGCACGCCAGACCACGGCCACCGGGCAGTCTGCGCCGTAGTGCGGACTTAGCTCAGTCACCACGCGCGCTAGTACGTGGATGGAGAGGTGGATGGCCAGTACCGCTTGGGTGGAGGCAAAGTTGGCCAGCGACTCGGTGCTGGGCATGGCCGATGCGCGGCCTGATGTGCGCGTGAGCACCACCGACTGGCTCAGGCCCGGCAGCGTCAGCTCGGCTTCCAGCGTGGCTGCCGCCGCCGCAAACGCGGGTACGCCGGGCGTCACTGTGTACGGAATGCCCAGCGCGCGTAGGCCGCGCAGTTGTTCGCCCATGGCCGACCACACCGACAAGTCGCCCGAATGCAGGCGAGCCACGTCATGCCCGGCGGCGTGCGCGGTGCCGATCTCGGCTAATATCTGCTCTAGCGACAGCGATGCCGTGTTGACGATGTACGCACCGGGCGGGCAGTGGGCCAGCACGCCTTCTGGCACCAAAGAGCCTGCGTACAAGCACACCGGGCTGGCGGCAATGTAGTCGCGGCCACGCAGAGTGAGTAAATCTGGGGCACCAGGGCCTGCGCCAATAAAGTGAACGGTCATGGTCGGATCTTTTCAGAGAAAGCTATGGCTGCTGTAGCCAGGCGGTCGGGGCTGGTGCAGCGGGGGGTGAGCAGTTGGGCTTTGACAGGCTCAGCCTGAACGGCTATTGCTGCGGCGGCCAGCGCTGCGGCTTCTGCCACGCTGTGTGCTCCATAGCGGGTGGGCACATGGGCGCTGGGCGTGGCAGCTTGGCTGGCTAACTGTGGCAGGTTTACAGGGGTGATGGGTAGTTGCAGTTCTGCGGCCAGTTGCAGCAGGGCGGGGTGGCTGGCTTTGTCCTCGGCCGTGGCCAGGGCGGTGAGGGTGATGGGCCTGCTGGAGGTGGCCTGGGCTTGCTGTGTCGCATCCATGGCGTTGCTGAGCGCGGCATTCAGGGCGGCGCGCAAAGACGCCACACCGCACTGGGCGCGAAAACCCAAGCCCGCCACCATCACCATGGCGCCCTCACAGCGTCACGCTCCACTGCACCACCGGGCGGCTGGGCTGCCAGCCGCGCATGCGGCCCAGCGGTGCTGCCTGTGCCAGTTCTATGCGCAGTAGCGCACCGCCGTGTCGGGCGTGCAGTTGCAGCAGGGCGGATTCGGTTTCCAGTGTCACCGCGTTCACCACCAAGCGGCAGCCTGTTGGCGCTATGGACTGTAATGCGATGAACAAAGCCATGTCAAAGCCGCCGCCTACAAACATGGCCTGGGGCGTGGGCAAGCCTGCTAACAGTGTGTGCGTGTTGTGGTGGGTGTCACCGTGGTGCAAGGCCAGGCGGTGGTCCATGCCAAAGGATGCGGCGTTGGCACGGATGTTCATCACCCGCTCGGCGTTTTGCTCTACCGCGCTGGAGGTGCCGCCCGCCAAACACCACTCCACCGACACCGAACCCGAGCCTGCGCCCAGGTCCCACAGGTGTTCGCCGGGACGCGGGGCCAGGGCGCTCAGGGTGAGGGCGCGGATGGGCGACTTGGTGATTTGACCGTCGTGTGCAAAGCAGCTGTTCGGCAGGCCGGGCGCGTTTGCAAGCCCCAGCGGGCCGACCACCTGCACAGCCACTGCCACCGGGCTCTGTATGTCTGCAAAGTCCAGCGCGTTGGCTGTGCTTTGGCGTATGCGCTCACGCGGGCCGCCCAATGCCTCAAGCACCCAAAGTGCAGAGGCACCACCGCCTTGTTGTGTGAGCCATTGCGCAAAGTCTCGCACCGCCGGGCCATCGCGCAGCAGGCACAGCAGTTTCGCGCTGCCGTGCAGGGCAGGGCGGGAGCGTGCAAAGGGCGCAGCGTGCAGGCCAAAGCAGCGCACCTGCTCCAAGCACCATGCCAAACGGGATGCCGCCAGCGAAAAGGTCGAGGGAGCTGGAAAAGACTGCCATTCGCCGGGCACCAAATGGTTTGCCAAACTGCCGCCCGCCCCGAACCAAAAGGGGTCGCCCGAAGCCAGCACGGTCACCGGCTGGCCGCGCAGAGCCAGCACCGGGGCTATGTCAAAGGGCAGGGGCCACTCGCGGCCACGGCTGCCCACACCGGCCAGCGCCAGGTGCCTTGCGCCGCCGAAGACGTGCTGCGCTTGGGCCAAGACCGAGCGGCTATCATTGCCCAGACCATGCAAACCATCTTCACCCATACCAATGATTGATAACCAGGGTTCAGACATGGTGCGCACCTTGTTGCGTGTGCTTGTGCTGGGGGGTACCCTGGATGCCAGCCGTCTGGCGCAAACCTTGGCGCAGGCGGGGGTGGACGGTATTTTTTCTTACGCAGGCCGCACCAATGCACCCATAGCCCAGCCGCTGCCCACCCGGGTGGGCGGCTTTGGTGGCGTGGCTGGCTTGCAGGCTTTTTTGCAGGCCGAGCGCATTACCCATGTGGTGGACGCTACCCACTCCTTTGCCGCGCAGATGAGCAGCAACGCGGTGCAGGCCTGTGCCAGAGCGGTCGTGCCCCTGCTGGCGCTGGAGCGGCCCGCGTGGCAGGCCCAAAGCGGTGATGTGTGGCAACACGTGCCCGATATAGCCGCCGCGGTGCAGGCCTTGCCCGCCGAGCCTGCCCGGGTGTTTTTGGCTATTGGCCGCCAGCATTTGGCGCCATTTTTGGCTTGCGCACAGCATTGGTACCTGTTGCGCTTGGTCGATCCGGTGCTCAATTCGGTTTTGGATTTGCCCGCCGAGCGCGGCCATGTGGTGCTGGACCGGGGGCCGTTCACCTTGGAGGGCGACCGGGCCTTGCTGCAGGCAAACGGCATTACCCATGTGGTATCCAAAAACTCGGGCGGCGCGGGTGCGCAGGCCAAGCTGATGGCTGCGCGTGAGCGGAGTTTGCCGGTGATTCTGATCGACCGACCCTTCATTCCCGCGCGCCCAACGGTTAGAACCGTAGAGGGTGTTCGCGCATGGCTGGGCTTGGTTTGAAGCTATTAAATTCATAGCGCAGAGCGTGGTGTGTAGACGAAGCGGCCCACCCGGCGCGTAGCGCTGTTGCCCACGATGACCACGGTGCGCATGTCGGCCATCTCGGGGGTTGCCTCTGCCAGGCAGACGGTCAGCAACTTTTCTTGCGCCGTGCTCACGGCGCGGGCAAAGGTGATGAGCCGGTCCGGTCCGCAGGTCTCGCGCAATATCTCCAGCACGCGGCCAAAGCTGTGCGGGCGGCTGGCCGAGCGGGGGTTGTAGAACGCCAGCGCAAAGTCGGCCCCGGCGCTAGCGCGCACGCGGGCTTCGATCAGCTCTGCCGGTTTGAGGTTGTCGCTCAGGTTGATGACGCAAAAGTCGTGGCCCAAGGGCGCACCGGCGCGTGCCGCAGCGGCCAGCATGGCGGTGATGCCGGGCAGCACGCGAATGTCCAAAGCCTGCCAGTCCGGGCGGTCTTCCAGCGCTTCAAACACGGCGGCGGCCATGGCAAACACACCAGGGTCGCCAGACGAGACGATGACAACGTGGTGCCCCTCAGACGCCATTTGCAGCGCCGCGCGGGCGCGGTCCATCTCTACCCGGTTGTCAGACGCATGCAGGTTGAGGCCAGGGCGCGGTGCAATGCGGGCCACGTAGGGGATGTAGCCCACAATGTCGGTGGCGGCGTCAATGGCGGCTGTCACTTCGGGCGTTACAAGTTGCGGGTCGCCGGGCCCCAGGCCTGCAATGCAGAGCCAACCCTTCACACTATCCGGGTTCATTCCTGCACCTCGGGGCGGCGGCCGCTGCCGTGTATTAGCACGATGGCGAAGTAGGGGCAGTCGCTGCCGTCTACATCGGCCAGTTTGAGCACACGTTCACCGGGCATGGTGCCGCGCTCGACCAGCCAGGCCTGTTCCAGGCGGCCGGCGGTGGCCAGCGCGCGGCGCACGCGGGGCAGGTTGCGGCCGGTTTTCATGATGACGAGGGCATCCGCCCCTTGCATGTGGCGCACCAACTCTTCTTCGGGCAGGGTGCCCATGAGCACGGTCATCACGTCGTCGCCCCAGGTGATGGGCACCCCGGTGGCGGACCAGCAGCCCACCATGCCCGGAATACCGGGTATCACTTCCACCGTGGCGCGGCCCTGAAGCCGGGTGTACATGTGCATGAACGAGCCGTAGAAAAACGGGTCGCCCTCGCACAGCACCAGCACGTCTTGCGTTTGGGCCATCTCGGCCAGCCGCATGGCCCAGTGGTCATAAAACGTGGCCAAGCAATGAATGTATTCGGGGCTGTCAAAGGGCAGCTCGGTGGTGACCGGGTATTCCATGGGGTACTCGACTGCGTCGAGGGCAAGCATGCCTTCCACAATGCGGCGGGCCTGGCCGGGGCGGCCTTTTTTGCGGAAGTAGGCTACTTGGCGGGCAGCACGGATGGCGCGGTCGGCGCGTACGCTCATCAAATCGGGGTCGCCGGGGCCTAAACCAGCGCAGAGGATACGGCCCATCAGATTTCCCTCCGGCTGGCGAGTGCGTTCACTGCAGCCACAGTGATAGCGCTGCCACCCAGGCGGCCCAGCACCACCATGGCGGGGGCGGGTGGCGCAGCCATTAACGCGGCTTTTGACTCGGCAGCGCCCACAAAGCCAACGGGGCAGCCAATGATGGCTGCAGGGCGCGGGCAAGCGGGGTCCTGCAGCATGTTGAGCAGGTGAAACAGCGCGGTGGGCGCATTACCGATGGCGACTACGGCACCGGCCAAATGGGGGCGCCAGAGTTCCAGCGCAGCTGCGCTGCGGGTGGTGCCCATGCGTTGGGCCAGATCGCGCACGCTGGGGTCTTGCAGGGTGCAGATGATGGCGTTGTCGGCTGGCAGGCGGGTGCGGGTAATGCCTTCACTCACCATGCGCACGTCGCACAAGATAGGGGCACCGGCCTCCAGCGCAGTGCGGGCGGCGTCCGCCAAACCGTCGGTAAAGCGCACATGGGCCTCTAGCCCGACCATGCCGGTGGCGTGGATCATGCGGACGACGGCCAGCTCTTCAGCGGCGCTGAAGCGGGTGAGATCGGCTTCTGCCCGGATGATGGCAAAAGACTGTCGGTAGATGGCATTGCCATCGGTTTCATAGGTGTGGCGCATGCGCGAGCTGTTTTAAATGGGCGATGATGGCCGCTGGACTCAGATTGCGCGCATCCGGGGGGGATGCGGCGGTGCCGTGTTGTATCAGATCAAACCCTGTGGGCGTGGCCACCAGAGTTAGGGCTTTGTACGGGTGCGCGCAGCCTTTGCTGCAGCCCGATACGTGCAGCCTGTGCCCGAGCGGAATCAGTGGGGCCAGCGCATGGGCCAGTTCACGTGTGGGGGCTGCAGCCTGGCTGCAACCCGGCGCGCCGGTGCAGGCGCTGACACGCAGACGCACATCGTCGGCGTGGGTGATGAGTGTGGAGAGTGTTGTTATTGCGGGCACGCTCTGGGCGCCTTCCACCAGCACACTGCGCCACGGAGTGAGGCGCAAAGGGCTCAGGGCGGACAGTGCGCGCAGCGTGTCTGCAGGCATCTGGCCGAATTCAAAGCCCACCACGCAGCCCTGCGGTACCAGGCCCCAGGGTGGGCAGGCCGCATGAGTGGCGGGTACCGGGGTGCTTGCCAGGTGGGCGGGCACGGGAGTTTGGGCGACCAAGGCGGCCATGCGGCCATGCCCGAATGGTGCGCCGCCTGTCGTGATAAACCAGTGCGCCAGCTCCATGGCCTGCGCGATAGCGCACTCTGCAGAAGCGACCACGCCGCGGGCGCTGCCGCTGGCAAAGACCAAAAAACCCTGTGCATGGCGCTCCAAACGGATGTCGGCCGAGCAACCGCGCAGCAAAGGGATTGGGCCGCAGTCCAGCGCAAAGCCGAACTTGGCTGGGGGTTGGGGGGCGGTTGGCTGAGCCAATGCCTCTGTGAGTAAGCGCGCAAGAGCGGGTGTACCGTCGCCCGTCTCCCACAGAGGGGATACGAGGATATTGCGGCGAGATTCGGCGTTGACATCGGTGTCAATCAAGCCCAAGACCTGCAGCCCGGCCAGCAGGGCGGGGTAGTCTGCCTCGCCAATGCCGCGCAGCTGCAGGTTGGCACGGCTGGTCAGGTCCAAGAGAGGCTGTGCGTAGCGTGCGGCCAACTCAGCAATGCCGTGCCCTTGCGCCTGTGTCAAACGTCCCAGCGGCGGGCGGATGCGCAGCACCAACCCATCCCCTGAGGGCATAGGACGCAGCGCACCGGGGCACCAGCCTTTGACACGTGCAGCGTGTGCAGCTTGGGGAACGTGAGGTTGGATGGACATGTGTAGTAAGGGAATCGCATTCCTGGGTTAAGGATTTACAAGGAGGAAACCCAGGGCCTGCAAAGCTTTCAAGTATCGCATCCGTCGGCCGGTTAAAAGCCCAGGCAGTGAGCCCTGAGGCTGAACGCCGCTTAGCGTGCGTATTATAATCACTACACGTGATCGCACCAATTTTCCATGACTGAACGTTTTTCTTCTTCTGCCCTTGGCTTTGTTTGCATCGTAGGGGCGGGTCCCAGTCCGTTGGATCTCCTGACTCTGCGTGCGCTGAACCGGCTGCGCAACGCCGACGTGGTGGTGCACGACCGCTTGGTCAGTACCGAAGTGTTGGATCAGATACCGCCCCAAACCCAGCGCGTCTATGTGGGCAATGCCTTGGGTGACCACTCGGTGCCGCAAGAGGGTATTCATGCGCTGCTGGTCGAGCATGCCCAACGGGCGCGGCGCGTGACTAGCCGCCGCTACCTGCCTGAAATCATAGCTCTGGCCAATAACGTGACCGAAATGACCATTGTCAAACACGCCTTCAAAGCCGGCGTTCCGGCCCAGCGCGGGATTGAGGACTGAGGTGAAAGCCCTGTGATGACCACCCCTGCCGAACCTCACGCCTTCAGCTTGCCCGAGCAGCAAGCGGTGTACCGCGCCATTTACGAGCGGCGCGACATGCGTCACTTCTGCGGGGGCAGTGTGGCTGATGAGGTGCTGCAGCGCCTGCTGTCCGCCGCACACCACGCCCCCAGCGTTGGCTTTATGCAGCCCTGGCGCTTTATCCGCATGCGCAGCCAGCCACTGCGCGAGGCGCTGCATGCACTGATTGAGCAGGAACGCGTGCTGACCGCGCGTGCTTTGGGTGCGCGTGAGGATGAGTTCATGAAGCTCAAGGTGCAAGGCATCCTCGACGCAGCAGAAATACTCGTGGTGGCACTGCCACCTGGTCGTGAAAAACATATTTTTGGCCGCCGTACGCTGCCAGAGATGGATTTGGCGTCCGCTGCCTGTGCCATCCAAAACCTCTGGTTGGCAGCACGGGCGGAAGGTCTGGGGATGGGCTGGGTGTCGATTTTCAGCCCGGAGCAGTTGGCGCAATTGCTGCAGATGCCCGAAGGCAGCCGACCGATTGCCGTTCTGTGTCTGGGTCCGGTCACGGCTTTTTATGACCAACCCATGCTGCAAACCGAAAAATGGGCCCAGCGAGCCGCGCTTGCCGACATGGTGTTTGAAGACCGTTGGGGGCAAGGCTAGGCCGACGGGTTGGATGACAACATCACTCATTACTTTTAGCGGTGCGCTGGTCGCTGCGGTGCTCATTGATCACTTTTGGGGCGAACCGCCTGCGCGTCTGCACCCCGTGGTGTGGATGGGCAATTATTTGAACTGGGCTGCTGCAAACGTCTTACCCAAGCCAGCTACAGATGACAATTCACCAGATTACCCCTCATTTCTGGCTGGAGGCGTTGTATGGATTGCCGCAGTAGCTCTTATTTTGACAGTATTTTCTGGTCTGCAACGGGTGGTTTTGCAGCTGCCTGTCCTGTGGGCAGCCCTGTTGCTTGGCATTCTGCTCAAACCCTTGTTTGCCTGGCGTATGCTGCGCCGTGAGGTGCAAGCGGTTGAACTTGCACTGCAAGAATCTTTAGAAGCGGGCAGAGCGCGCTTGTCCATGCTCGTCAGCCGCGACACCACGGCATTGACCGAGGTGCAAGTTCGCGAAAGCGCGATTGAAACCTTGGCTGAAAACCTGAACGACTCGGTTATCGCTCCGATATTCTGGTTTGTATTGTTGGGTCTACCGGGTGCAGCGGTCTACCGTTTTGCCAACACGGCTGATGCGATGTGGGGTTACAAGGGCGTCTATAAAGGCCGAAACTGGGAATGGGCCGGGAAGTGGGCGGCTCGGGCGGACGATGTGCTGTCCTGGCTGCCTGCGCGCATCACTGCTGTGCTGCTTTGGCTGGTGTCTGGGTGCCAGGTGACGTCGTTCTGGTCACGTTTGCGGCAGGAAGCCGCCAAAACGCCATCCCCCAACAGCGGCTGGCCTATGGCGTCCATGGCTTTGTTGCTGAATATCCAACTCGCCAAGCCCGATGTTTACACCTTGAACCCGTCTGGAAACGCCACGAATACGCCAGATACGTCAGCATCTATCAAATTAGCCTCAAAATCGACCTCAGTCAGCGTATTCATTGCCTGCGTAGCTCTGTTTTTGATAGCGTTTTTAAGGCGTTCATGAATTTGCAAACAGTCCACGCCGTGCCCACCCGCATCCATGGCGGCACGGACGCACTGGGGCTACCTGCGTTTGACTTCTCCACCAACAGCAACGCCTGCGGCCCATGCCCGATCGCCCGGCTGGCAGTTACTGACGCTGATGCGTCGCATTATCCAGACGCCAGTTACACGGCGTTGCGAGATAAGTTGGCCGCCTTTCATGGGTGCGAAGCTTGGCGCATCGTCATCGCAGGCAGTGCCAGCGAGTTCATTTTCCGCATCACCGCCTTGGCCAAGTTGAACGGTGCAAGTTCTGTCTTTGTGCCGCCGCACAGCTTTGGCGATTACACCCACGCCGCTCACGCTTGGGGTTTGCCTTTGGCGATGAATATTTATAACGCGGGTTTAATATGGCATTGCCAGCCGTCCAGCCCGTTGGGGCAGGTCAATTCAGGCGACATTGCAGTCTCCCCCGACGCTATTCAGGTCCTCGATTTGGCTTATGCACCCTTGCAATTGAACGGTATAAGCCAAGATTGTCCATCAGCACCCATACTGTCATTCCCGCGAAGGCGGGAATCCATCGTAGCGCTTGTGGATTCCCGCCTTCGCGGGAATGACGGTTTGCAAAGCACGGTTTGGCAGCTCTACTCGCCCAACAAAGCGCTGGGTTTGACGGGGGTGCGGGCGGCTTATGCGATTGCGCCTTTGGATTCGCAGGCTTTTGTGAATCAATTGGTTGGCCTGTCTGCTTCATGGCCGCTGGGCGCGCATGGCGTGGCTTTGCTGGAGAGCTGGGTTAGTGCAGACGTTCAAACTTGGCTAGCGGACAGCCTGCAAACGCTGCAAGTCTGGAAAATGCGTCAAATTGCGCTGCTTGAATCGTTGGCTTGGACTTGCCAGCCCAGTATCACCAATTACTTTTGCGCTGCGCCAAGACTTGCGAACGGTTTAACTTTAGAGCAAGCCTTGGTTACGCTGAGACAACTTGGCATCAAACTGCGGGACACGAGCTCGTTCGGTTTGCC
>JAYUJX010000425.1:0-4685 GCA_043764955.1 Polaromonas sp. | reverse complement strand
GCAAACTGGAGTGGATTGCGGCGCTATGCATCACGATGGCGGTATGCGCGGTGGTGCTGGTGCTGGCAGAGCGGATTCAGCGCGTTTTAGGCGAACGCGTGGTGGTGGCTGTGGAGCGGTTGATGGGCTTGATTTTGGTGGCAGTTGCTGTGGAAATGCTGCTGCGCGGGTTCAAAGTTATTGCTCATCAGATCTGATTTGTCATTCCCGCGAAGGCGGGAATCCACGGTGGTGGTCATGGATTCCCGCCTTCGCGGGAATGACGGCTAATTTTCGGGAATGACGGCTATGTGCCTGCCTGCACCACACCCTGCTCAATCGCGCCAAACACGCTGGCACCGTCTTTGCCTTTGGCTTCGATGCGGATGGTGTCGCCGAACTTCATGAACTCGGTGGTCGCTTTGCCGTCTTGAATGACTTCAATACAGCGCTTTTCAGCGATGCAGCTGTAACCTTTGGGCCAATCAGTACAGCTATTTTTGCCATCTTTATCGGTTTTTTCTACACCCTTGTTGCTCACCGTGCCTGAGCCGATGACGCTGCCAGCGCGCACGTTGCGGGTTTTGCACAGGTGGGCGATAAGCTGGCCGAAGTGAAAGGTCATTTCCGGCCCTGCCTCGCACATGCCGACTTTGCGACCATTCCAAGTGCTTTGCACGGTCATGTTCAAGCGGCCTTTGTCCCACGCGTCGCCTAGTTCGTCTAAGGTCACGGCTACTGGGCTAAAAGCGGTGGCGGGCTTGCTTTGTACGAAGCCGAAGCCTTTGGCGAGCTCGTCGGGAATCAAGTTGCGCAAGCTCACGTCGTTCGCCAACATGACCAAGCGGATACCGTCTAAAGCTTGCTCGGGGGTGCTGCCCATTTTGACGTCAGCAGTGATGACGGCGACTTCAGATTCGAAATCGATGCCGAACGCTTCAGAAACACAGCGAATATCGTCGCACGGGCCGATAAAGTCGTCACTGCCGCCCTGGTACATCAGCAGGTCTTGGTAAAAACTGGCGGGTACTTCTGAATTTCTAGCCTTTCGAACCAATTCAACATGGTTCAAATAAGCCGAGCCGTCCGCCCATTGGTAGGCGCGGGGCAGTGGTGCCATGCATTGTTTGGGGTCAAACGGGAAGGCGTGGCGCGAGCGGCCGCTGTTGAGCAAGTCATACACGTCTTGCAACTGCGGGCTGATGAAGTTCCAGTCGTCCAGTGCTTGCTGCAAACGGCTGACGATACCTGTGGCGTATTGGGCGTGGCTGAGGTCACGCGAGACGACGATGAGTTGGCCATCGCGCGAGCCGTCTTTGTAAGTTGCGAGTTTCATGCCCGAATTGTAATATCCTCTAGCTATGACGATCTCAAAACCTTTACAAACCAAGCATTGGCTAGCGCTGCTAACCACGCTTTTTGTTATAGTTTTGATAGCACACTTTGCAATCATTACGTCTGCTAGAGGCCAATTTAGCACTCAAAAATCAGTTGTTACAGAAGCTTTTACAACACGAACAATAGAATTACCAGCAGTCGCGCCAGTGTTGGACAAAGCAACTGCACCAGCGCCAGCGCGTGCACCGCAGCAGCCACCCAAGTTAGCCCAACCTAAAACCGCGCGTCCACCCACGACGGAAACAGCCGCAGCGCCAGCGCAAACCCCGGCACAATTACCCAGCACGTCTGAAACAAAAGCTCTGGCTGAACCGCCAGTTCCGCCGCCACCAGAAGCAACTTCAGCCGCGCTAGAAACCACGCCCACAGCGCCGCTTGCGATGCCGTCGGGAGCGTCAAGCGAAGCTGGTTTGCCGCCACCCGCTTTTGTGGCTTTAAACACGGGGCTGCATACTTACAAAGTAACCTTCACTAAAAGCGGTGTTGCGAACCAAGGCGACGCACAAATCGCGTGGAAGCAAGATGGCGAGAAATATGTCCTCAACATGCTGGCAACCTATACTCTGCTGATCAAAACTTTCAACGTGTTTGAACAAAACAGCACGGGACTGGTGACGCCCCAAGGTTTGCAGCCTTTGCGGTTTTCAGACAAACGGTTGAACCGAAGCGAAGTGGCTGCTCACTTCGATTACACAACCGAGAAAATCACGTTCAGCGCCAACAAACCAGAAGTGCCGCTGCTGGCTGGCGCGCAAGACCGTGTCAGCGTGATTTGGCAGCTAGCGGGCTTGCTTGCGGCACAGCCAGCACGTTACCCGCCAGGCAGCACGTTTACCGTGCAAACCGTTGGCTCATCCGACGCGGAGCCATGGCTTTTCACCGTGAATGAGCCAGAAACGCTGAACCTTTCGACCGGCTCGCAAATTGCACTGCGATTGACACGCAACCCAAGGCGCGAGTTTGACCAAAAAATTGAGCTGTGGTTTGCCACTGGTTTGAACTATTTGCCAGCGCGGTTTCGGTTTACCGAGACCAATGGCGACTATGTGGATGCTGTTTGGCAAAATATTCAGCCTTTGCCAAGCGTGTCGAATTAATATGTCGAATTAAAGTCGCGAAAACGAGTTTTTAGATCAGTTTTGTCGTATTTTGGGTATTATTTCCTGTTTTTTTATCCTGTGTCAGCCTTGAAATAGCCACCAACGTTGGTATATAAGATGACAATAGGATATATATGTTGATACAAACAGCTTTTTCAGAATTGTTAAAAAATCCGTCTATGCAGATGCTGTATGACTCGGAGTCGTTCGTCGTTGTTCACATGCAACTGGATGGCTATGGCGCAGTGCTGGATGCCACCGAAATCAAAAAACCTACGCTTGCACGCCACGGCTTTGAGATTGTGGACAAACGCTCTGGCAAAGAAGTGTATTTGGATGGCTCATGGGCTGAGCTGTTTCAGCAGCAAATCACAGCATGGCAAGCCAACACCCCAACGCAGGAAGAAGTCGAAGACACACTGGATGGCTACGCTGAGCTGGCGCATAACCCTGTTTTGATGCACTGAGGCAATTCAAAAACGACCGTTCAAGCTGAGGTATCGAAGCGTCCACTAGTTAGCTAACCCTTCGATACCTCAGGGCGAACGGGATTTAGTAATTTCTCGTTTAAGCGTGCTTTTTGATGGCATCTGCCAAAACGCCAACCATCACATCAATCTGCGCTTTGTCCACAATGTAGGGCGGTGCCAGTACCAAGTTTTCACCGGCTGGGCGGACTAAAACACCTTTGTGGAAGCATTCCATGAAAATGTCATACGCGCGTTTGCCTGGTAAACCAGCGATGCTTGACAACTCCACAGCCCCCGCCAAACCAAGCGTGCGGATACCAATAACGTTCGGCAAACCCTTCAACGCAGCGTGCATCGCATCGCCCAACACCTTGCCCATGCTACCTGCGCGAGCAAACAAGTCTTCAGATTTGAAATGCATCAAAGTGGCTATCGCCGCCGCGCATGCAACGGGGTGGCCTGAATAGGTGTAGCCGTGAAAAAACTCAATCGCATGCTCTGGCGCTTTGTCGTTGGCTTGCATGATGGCGTTGTACAAATGGTCACGGCAAATCACGCCGCCCAGTGGAATAACGCCATTCGTCACCGCCTTGGCAAAATTCAGCATATCGGGCACAACGCCGTAATAATCTGACGCGAAATTGGTGCCTAAACGTCCAAAACCTGTGATGACCTCGTCAAAAATCAGCAAGATGCCGTGCTTGTCGCAAATGTCGCGCAGACGTTTCAAATAGCCTTGTGGCGGCAAGTACCAACCCGCAGAGCCAGCCACGGGCTCAACGATCACAGCAGCAATATTGCTGGGGTCGTGCAGGGGCAGGATGCGATTTTCTAGCTCTGCCAAAATATCTTCTTGCCATTGTGGCTCTGTGCCGTTGATGTAGGCGTGGCCAGCATGTTCAGGGTGCAGGGGGTCGTGAATAAAACGCATGTGATCGACACGTGGCAACAAAGCCGAGCCAAAGGCTTTGCGGTTGGCAGGAATGCCACCCACACTCATGCCACCAAAACCGACGCCGTGGTAGCCTCGTTCACGCCCGATGAACACATTGCGATGGCCTTCGCCACGTGCACGATGGTAGGCCAAAGCAACTTTGAGCGACGTGTCCGCAGCCTCTGAGCCTGAATTACAAAAAAGCACTTTGTTCAAATCGCCCGGCGCCATGGCCGCTAACATGCCAGCAGCTTCGAAAGCTTTGGGGTTGCTAGCCTGAAAAGCAGTTGCGTAATCTAAGGCATCCAACTGCTTTTTGATCGCTTCATTGATGGGTTTGACGTTGTGCCCAGCACCCACACACCACAAACTAGAAATGCCATCCAGCACTTGGCGGCCATCATGGGTGGTGAAATACATGCCACTTGCAGCGGTGAACACGCGTGGGTCGTTCTTGAACGTACGGTTTGGCGTGAAGGGCAGCCATTGGCTGTCCATATTGAATGTTTGGCTTGTCATGCATAACTCCCGTGAAATATTCTGTTGTTCGAGATTTGTTTAATAAGTTTGATCAGCGCGGGCGGGTGGTGTTTTACTTGCCAGATGCGTCGCCCAATGACTTGCCGCCAAAGCCAGTAATAAACCAGCCAGCCCATACCAATGCAAATCATTCATGTGCCCAGCGCTGATGAGCAAGCCACCCAGTGCCGCACCTATAGCTTGACCAGCATACATGGCCGACGTATTCAAAGAAACAGAGCCACTGGCCAACGCTGGCGCCAGCCCTACCAATCGCGCTTGCTG
>JAYUJX010000424.1:0-1303 GCA_043764955.1 Polaromonas sp. | reverse complement strand
CCTCCACACCAAGCATCTCGGTTTTGGCAGCGTTGGAATAGGTTACAAACCCGCGGTCAAACCATAAGCTTGAGCCCGCCAAGTCGGTACAGGCCGCTGCGATCAAACCACCCGTACAGCTTTCTGCAGCTGCTAAAAAGCAGTGATTTTTAAGCATAAAACCGGCCACTAGCCGACATAAATACTGCCTATACTGCTCTAAATTTAATAGCGAATTTGCATAATCAGTCATACGCTTTAAGGAAGTAAATTCAGACTAAATTAGATGAAACGCCACAGCGCGATGACCAATACCGTGCAAAAAGCGGCTACCAAATCGTCAAACATGATGCCGAAACCACCGCGTGCACCAAACCCTTTGAAGGTTTTGTCCGCCCATGCCACAGGACCAGGTTTGGCTGCATCAAAGTACCGAAATAGCACAAAAGCGATCAATTGCCCCCAAAAACCAATGGGCTCACTATTGGGAGAAATCAGCCAGAGCACCAGCCAGAAAGCGACCACCTCATCCCAGACGATGCTGCCCGGGTCTGCAACTTCCATGTGCTTTGCTGTCACAGTACAGGCCCACCAACCGAGTAGTAGAGATGCCGCTATCAGTAGCGCCCACCAGAGATCCGTCATGTGCGCTTGCAACAGCAAAAACGTCAACCAAGCCCACGCTGTTCCCACAGTACCTGGGGCGATACGGCTTAAACCCGCGCCAAAGCCTAAAGCTAAAACGTGCGCGGGGTGTGACCACATGAATTTGGCGCTGGAACGTAAATTTATATGCGAATTTGTGCGCGCATTTGGACGCGAATCGACCACAAGCTGCGTTGATGGCTCAGTTGAGGTGAAATGATCAGTTGTCATCACGCATCAATTTGATCAAACTGGCATCGTCTTGCTCTGCCAAACCGTGTGCCAATGCACGGGCGAAGGTCTCTGTCGTCAACTGACCTAAAGGCGTCTTAAAACCCAACTGTTGCGCTGCTGCAACGGCTAACTTGGTATCTTTTGCCAACAACGTGGTGTGAGCGCGTGGCTCAAAATCGTCAGCAACAGCGCGGCGCATGCGGTCGTTGCCTATCCAGCTTTGGCCGCTGGATTGCTCGATCACATTCAAAGTCGTCGTTAAATCCAAACCCATGCGCTCACTCAAAGCCATCACCTCAGCGGCGCCTGCCAAGTTGATACCAGCTAACAAATTGTTGACCAATTTGGTTCTAGCGCCATCACCCGGCTGCTGGCTGATGCGGAAAACTTGGTTGGACAGCGTTTGTAACAAGGTTTTGTGCTGCTCAAACACCACGTCAGCGCA
>JAYUJX010000423.1:0-1304 GCA_043764955.1 Polaromonas sp. | reverse complement strand
TGGATTGAAGCGAAGTTTACTTTTGCAGCTGCGTTCAGTCTCAAGCCCGCACAAACGCTAGCAAATCGGTAAAGTCATTCCTGTCCGCTGCTCGCAAGGCGGCAAGATACCGAGCCCGAACTTCATTGGCACTAACCAGATTGCTACCCCCGCCCCAGCTGAACGCTTGCTGCCCCAATTGCTTGAGCAAGGCGTCAGCTATCATGCGTGAATGCCGACCATTGCCGTTTGGGAAAGGGTGTATCCAAACCAGTGCATGGTGAAACCGTGCTGCCAGCTCATCCGGCGGGAATGTGTTGTTGTCGACCCAGTATTGCGCATTGCCCAACAGCTGGTTGAGTTTGACGGCGACCAAGGTCCAATCGCAGCCAATGTTCTTGTCCGACTTTCGAAACGTGCCCGCCCACTTCCAAGTCTTGTTGAACATTCTTTTATGCAAATCACGGCAAAAATCTTCAGAGAGGACTTCCGATATCTTGGCACGCTTGAGCCACTTAGTTGCCAACAAGATATTTTCTTGCTCCCAGTCATTCAATGCGCCCATTGTATCGATATGCCTAGGAATCAGCCCAGCCGTCTCATCCGGGTTCAGCGGCGTCTGGCCGTCCTGTTCGTCCAGAAGGTCAAGATTTAGCGCCATATTTAGCGCCATAACTCAGACCACTTACCGCGCAACAGCTCTTCGCTTCGACGCGCTACTTGCTTTTGAATGCGCTCGTCCGTAGGGCGCTGGTCTTCCAAGCTCATCGTATGCGCCACGCCACGCACCTCTTCGTTCGCAAGCTGCTGCGCACGGCGCTGCACCACTTCCGTCAATGGCTTGCGAGGCACAAGGGCGTAAACCAAGTCGCAATCCAAATGGTCAGCCATTTTGCGCAACTGCCCCAGTGAAATTCGCTCATCCGCTTCTGATTGCTCTGATTTGTGCAAAGCAGCGCCTGTCACGCCCACACGCGAAGCCTGCTGGCGCTCAGTCAAACCCAAAGCCTCGCGGATTTCTTTGAGCCAACCGCGTGCCGGGAACCTTTTTGCCCGCAAGACGCCGAAGGCATCCAACGAAGCTTGAAGCTGCTCTAGCCGTAAATAGTTAAGTTCTGAAGACATTTTGCTAACCTATTGGTAATCAAATTAGGTTTTATGCTAACCTAATCGAAAGCAAACGTCAATGTATTGCTTATTTAAAAGGAAGCAAATATAAAAATTAGCTTTCTTATAGAGAAGCAAGCAATATATTTATACTATATTTTTAATAGCTACTAAGGCAATAAATATAAGGTCTAGAGGCCTAAATAGCCGCTAAAAAA
>JAYUJX010000422.1:0-1307 GCA_043764955.1 Polaromonas sp. | reverse complement strand
TCGTCCTCGACCATGGGCAAATCGCCGAGCAAGGCACGCATGCTGAGCTGGTGGCGAAAGGTGGTTTGTATGCGCGGTTGGCGGAATTGCAGTTTGGGTTGTGAATTGCGGTTTTAGAGGGATAAATTGGCACCTAGCCGGCGTATTTATTGCCTGAGGTGCTATGTTATTTATGGCAATTTGAGATACCATTGACCATATTGAGATATTGCCATGAAGCAAAAAAAACCAGACAACATCAAGTCTAAAACAAGACTTAGCCATCGAACTGGTGTATTTTTCTTTGTAGCGTCGTAATAGACACTCTCTAAATAAACTTTTTTCCCATATGCAAAATTCCTTACGTCATAAGCCGCGTACAAGTTGAAGCCACTAAGCAAAAGCGCCCCAAACCATGACTCAATATCTTCAGTACCGAATGATGTTTGAGATTCTGTTATTTTAAAAAATACACCTGGGCTACAAAGACACGCAAATGCAAGCCAAGAATTTGAAGCAATACGAGCTTTACTTGATTTACCATTTGAAACACGCTCAAAAAAGTTTTCAGTTGTCATTTTTCTAGTTCTTTCTAATTCAGCTCAGCAAAAAATCCTATCTCCACCAACGCCTCCCCTGCCGTCAATATCCTCACCGGCAGCGGCGTTTCAATCACCAACAAATCCTGATCCCCCGTCACCAGCCAAGCGGCAGAGGCTGCTATAGCGGTGTGGATGAATTTATCATCATCGAGGTCGCGGCTGTAGGTTTTGGTGGCTAGCTCTGCGGGGATGTCTACCCAATGAGCCACGGCGTTGGCGTCGTACAGGATGGCGCGGCGGGTTTCCATGCTTAGGTAGCGGTCGAATTTGGGTTTCCACAATCGAGCTTCAAGCTCGGCAAAGGTGGCTTTTGAGAAGACGGGCACGCCATTTTGCAGCACGCGCTGCACCACTTGCGCGGGTGCGCCGGATTTGGAGATGGCGGCGCTTAGCCAGATGTTGGTGTCCAAAACAACTCGCTTGTTTTCAATATTTCCTACGCGCTTTTTGTCAATGAGAGGGGCTTTCCCTGCTTTACCCTCAATGTCATCAGCTCTCATCAGCTAACAGCGCATCGAGCAGCTCAGGCGTCATACCGGCGCGTTCTGCAGCGGTGGCTGCATCGTCTAGGGTGTGCTGCAGGCGGTTGGCGTAAAAGGCGCGCATGGCTTCAAAATCTTGCACATTGACCATCACACCCATCAAACGGTCGTGCCGCTTCACGCCAACGGGTTCACGTTGCGCTTGGTCTAAAAATGCACCAAAATTGGTTTTGGCTTCGTTGGC
>JAYUJX010000421.1:0-1309 GCA_043764955.1 Polaromonas sp. | reverse complement strand
ATGAGCTGAAACCATTTCAGCAAAATGGCGTGGCGTTCTTTGCCGGTTTTTAAGCGCCAAGCTTTCAAAGCAGTTTCTGCAGCTGCTATGGCTTTGGTGGCGTCTTCGGCAGTTAAGTTGCTGACTGTGGCTAGTTTTAAGTCTGTAGCGGGGTCAAATATGTCAAAACGCGCTGCACTGGCCACCCATTCGCCGTTGATCAAGGCGTCGGTTTTCAGCAGGCTGGGGTCGTTTAACAACGCCAGGGGAGAGGTCTTCATATCCATCGCCAAATCCAATCTTTCATTTTTTTCAATTTTTTTAAACACCGCTTTTAATCAATCAAGCATAGCTGATTTCTGCGCTTCCAGCCATTCCACGAAAGTACTCAAAGCGACTTGTTCGGCAGATTTATCCGTGCGTTCAGGGGTCACGATGTAGTAGCCGCGCTCGCCCCTTTCACCTCTAAGTGGGCGGTTGCAAGCGATGACCAGCTCGCCCCGCGCCAGCTCGGTATCCACCAGCAAACGCGGTATCAGCGCCACGCCTATGCCATGTGTTGCTGCGGCTGCCGTCATGGAGAAAAGCTCGTAACGCGGTCCTGCCAGTGCCAGCGGCGCGTCCACACTCTGCGCTTCAAACCACTGCCGCCAGCCCTCAGAGCGGGTGCTTTGCTGCAAAAGTGGGAGCGCTGCAATGGCTTCAGGCGTCAGTTCTGACTGATTGTTCATTAATCGCGGACTGCAAACGGGCACAACTTCTTCCGCCAGCAGCAGCGTCGCCTTCGTCCCCGCCCAGTTGCGCACCTGCTCGGGTGTACCGGCGTACAAAGCGGCGTCAAACGGTGTTTCACCAAACATGAAGGGGCGGGTGCGGGTTTCGATGTGCACGGTGATGTCTGGGTGCTGCGCTGCCAAACCGGGCAAACGCGGAATCAGCCAACGGGTCGCAAAGGTCGGCACCGCTGCCAAATGCACGACGCTGCCCTGGCCTTGGGTGGACATGGCGTCCAGCGTGTCCTGCTCCAAACCCTGCAATCGCGGGGCGATTTGCTTGGCGTAAGCGATGCCGCGCTCAGTGATGGCGACACCGTGGCGGGTGCGGCGGAACAAGTCCATGCCCAAAAACGCCTCCAACGCCGTGATTTGGCGGGACACTGCGCCCTGCGTCAAAGCTAACTCCTGCGCCGCACGGGTGAAACTTTCGTGGCGGGCGGCGGCGTCAAAGCAGGCGAGGGCTTGAAGGGAGGGGATTTTTCTACGCATGGTGTGCGTAATATACACAATTATGTTTAAAATGCAAGTAAATTATGCTACATTTAAAATAGCAA
>JAYUJX010000420.1:0-1311 GCA_043764955.1 Polaromonas sp. | reverse complement strand
CGCGTCAAGTTCTCACGCGTATCAGACAAACGGTTTTCCGTCTCGCGGCGACGCTCTTTGTATTTAGAAACGCCAGCAGCCTCTTCTAAAAACAAACGCAACTCTTCGGGTTTTGATTCAATGATTTTGGCAATAGTCCCTTGACCAATGATCGCATAAGCACGTGGCCCCAGACCCGTGCCCAAAAACACATCTTGTACGTCACGACGGCGGACAGATTGGTTGTTGATGTAGTAACTGGAGTTGCCATCGCGCGTTAACACACGCTTAACAGCAATCTCAGGGAATTGGCTCCACTGGCCGCCGGCGCGGTGGTCGTTGTTTTCAAACACCAACTCCACGCTGGATCGGCTGGATGGTTTACGCGTGTTGGTACCGTTGAAAATAACGTCTTGCATGGACTCGCCACGCAGCTCAGATGCCCTGCTTTCGCCCAGCACCCAACGCACGGCATCCATGATGTTGGATTTGCCGCAACCGTTAGGACCGACCACACCGACCAGTTGACCGGGTAGGTGAAAAGTAGTCGGTTCGGCGAAAGATTTGAATCCTGAGAGCTTGATAGAAGAAAGGCGCACTAATAATTCCTAATTAATCCCAGTATTTAATCCCTGTATTTTTTTGAATTTTACCTGAGGCACTTCTTTCCAAAAGTTCAAAAAAGCTCAAAAACACCCAAAAAAGTCCACATAACCCAAAAAGACCTTACCCACACGGGATAATGACGATTTATGAATCCATTGCTTACAAAATTACAGCCCTACCCGTTTGAGCGCCTCAAACAGCTTTTTCAATCTGTCACGCCTAATCCGGCCTTCAAACCCATCAGTTTAGGCATTGGTGAACCCAAGCACCCGACTCCAGAATTCATCAAAACTGCGCTTTCAGGCTCTTTAAATGGTTTAGCGGCTTATCCTGCAACGGCGGGTGAGCCCGCTTTGCGTGAGGCTTTTGCCGCTTGGCTGCTGAAACGCTACGCCTTGACTGTCAACCCTGCAACACAGGTTTTACCCGTCAACGGCTCGCGCGAGGCCTTGTTTGCGTTTACCCAAGTCATCGTTGATCCCACAAAAACTAACGTAGTCAACGATGTCACCCAACTGCCCATCGTCGTTTGCCCCAACCCGTTCTACCAAATATACGAAGGCGCAGCGCTTTTGGCGGGCGCTGAACCGTATTACGTCAACAGCGACCCAGCGCGCAACTTTGGCATGGATTGGGACAAAGTGCCCGCCGATATTTGGGAGCACACGCAGATGATTTTCGTTTGCTCCCCTGGCAACCCTGCCGGTGCAGTGATGCCTCTGGACG
>JAYUJX010000419.1:0-1312 GCA_043764955.1 Polaromonas sp. | reverse complement strand
GATGTGGTAATCCAAAAGGCTAACCGCTGTCTAAACCTACTCTCAGCCTTTATTTCCCTTGTAAGTGTTGCACTTCGAACTAAAAATCAAGAAATATGACTCTAGCCGGCGTATTCATTGCCTAAATAGCTATAAAAAACATAGCAAAAATCGATAAAATTGAATCAAAAAATCTCCCATGAAAAAAACCACAAAATCAACAGAATTACCCGAAGTTAACTTCAGCGACTACGGCGATGTGCGCTGTTTGCATTTAGGGACAGAGTGGATTCAGGGCAGCATGCTGATTGATTCGCCGTTTGAGATTGAGCTGGAGTACGTGCAGCGCATGATGGCGTGGCTGCTGTTTGTTGACGCGGCCAGCGTGCCCAAGCGCCGTTCCATGCAGCTGGGGCTGGGTGCGGCAACTTGCACCAAGTTTTGCTTTAAAAAACTGCGTATGCAGACAACGGCGATTGAAATCAACCCGCAAGTGATCATTGCTTGCCGCTTGTGGTTCAAACTGCCGCCAGACGACGCCAAGCTGGAGGTTGTGTTGGCCGATGCGGCGCTGGAGATTCAAAAACCGCAGTGGCAAGGTCAAATTGACGCTCTGCAGGTCGATTTGTACGACCACGAAGCAGCCGCGCCTGTGCTGGACAGTGCAGAGTTTTACGCTGATAGTCGGCGGTTGTTGACAGACGATGGCGTGATGACGGTGAATTTGTTCGGCCGCACCTATGACCAATTAGCCAGTTTTCAGAGCAGTGTCGAGAAAATATCGCAGGCTTTTGGTGCGGGTGCGGTGTGGGCGTTCAAGCCCACGCGCGAAGGCAACACCATCGTTTTGGCGCAACGCAAGGCTTCGACGCCCAAGCGCGAGGCTTTGCTGGCGCGGGCAGAAGTGATTCAAACCAAATGGGGTTTGCCAGCAACAAAGTGGTTACGGGTGTTTAAGCAGATATGAAGAAACTGCAATGCGCTGATTTTCACATTGCAAAACGTTTTTTGTGCTTTAAAAGGGAAAACAACAAAAAAACTGGGGGAAACCCTAGGTTTTTTGATGAATGACACCAAACTTACTAGGGGATAATTAGAGTGTCGAAACTAATCGGAGGCATAAATATGGCAATCAAGAGCCAAAAAGATTTTTTTTCAGGGTTGCTGTTCACCGCAGTCGGCGTCGCCTTTGCTTGGGGTGCAACCAATTACAGCGTGGGTACAGGTGCTCGCATGGGGCCGGGCTACTTTCCGCTCATTTTGGGTATTTGTATGGCGGTTTTGGGTTCCATCATCACTTTTAAGGCGTTGGTCGTTGAGCCGGCAGACGGTT
>JAYUJX010000418.1:0-1312 GCA_043764955.1 Polaromonas sp. | reverse complement strand
GGTATGGGGTAAATTTTGTTTTTGTTTGCCTAGGTCTATTCACTCTTTGCTTATTACTTCTTGTTACTTCTTCTAATGTTGTTATCGTCGCTAACGCTGTATTATTTCTTTGTCCGAGTACTTGTATATTATTTGTTGTTACATTTAAGTTATTATTCTCATTGGTCGGTGAATATTGCTCTGTGTTGTTTTCAGTAAGTGAGGTTGCCGTACTAATATTTGTAACAATGGTTTCATTTAATACAGTACTAAGTTCTTGTCCGGAAACTACTACATCGCTCTGCGATTCATTACCTATTAGAGCGTTGAATATTGCATTTGGTATATTGAATGTCTCATTTTGTTCATTATCATTTTGATTGTTTTCAAAAAAGCGATTTACTATAAATTTAAATTCTTCCTGCTTTGTAGTAGTTAAACTTCGCATTTTTATTGTTATATGATTAATCCATTCAAGGTTCTCATGAACCTCAGTTTAATTGGTTGAAATATGTGTTAATTAATTAAAACGCTGAAAACCATGTCACATAATTGTCTAGCATTAGTTATTATGTTATGTTTACCTCTGCTATAACTTCACTCAGTATGTGGAGTACCTCGGCCTCAGTATCACAGACTATTTGGGACACCTCTGCTGCAGATTGATTAGCTGTTTGCATCACTGCTGCAGCTTCATATACTGGCCGAATCTCGTCCTATTTAACGATGTATTGATTATTTCATTTTGAACAGTTACCTTTTTATATTTATATTGTTGTCTTATTTAACATTCTTACCGTAATATCCTGTATGTCACAGGTGGTAGGCACTTCGGTGTGTTGGTCATCGTCCTCGTCTATAGAGGTACTCATATCATTTTGCTGCGTTAAAATATGTACATACACAACAATGATAAGAAGTCTCGATATTTACAATAATTATTTGTATTGTTACGTACATCTATGTCATCTTCTGGGTAGATCTCTGTAATTGCTGTTTGTTTACTGTTTTCGTACGCGTCTGTCATGGGAGTGGGATATTAGAATTAGAGAAGTCAATAAGAGAATTCAATTTAACTTAATATGCCGTACCTGCGAGACATTTATCTGTGTTGTCTCCGCGGCGATGGGCTCAGTTTCTTTTGCCAACTGCCATTTTCATTAATTAAATTAGTATTCGATTGTTTGTTGGCGGTGTTACGTTGTTATATTGATATTGACTTACCGCGTCTTTATCCAGTCGTGCTTTTTTCCTTGCAGCTGAAATTTTCTTGTTGTAAGCTGTTGTTTTATTCCAATCTAATGGAATGTCTTTGTCAGCAAGGCAGAACAGG
>JAYUJX010000417.1:0-1313 GCA_043764955.1 Polaromonas sp. | reverse complement strand
TATGTGGGGCGGGGGGTGATCACGACGGCTACTTATGCGGCGCGGCAGTTTGGGGTGGGGTCGGCTATGGGGATGATGAAGGCGGCCAAGCTGTGCCCGGAGGCGATTTTGCTGCCGGTGGATTTTGAGCAATATCGTCATTTCTCACGGGTGTTCAAAGAGACGATTCTGGAATTCACGCCGCTGATGGAAAACCGGGGGGTGGATGAGGTGTATATCGACTTCACCGACGTGCCTGGCGGGCAGCGGCAGGACGGCAGGGCATTGGCGAAGCTGATTCAGCAGACGATTTTTGAGCGCACGGGGCTGACCTGCTCTGTGGGCGTTGCGCCCAACAAGCTGCTGGCGAAAATGGCCAGTGAGTTCAATAAGCCCAATGGCATTTCTATCGTCTTGGAGCAAGACCTGCAAACGATGATCTGGCCGCTGACCTGCCGCAAAATCAACGGCGTGGGGCCGAAGATGGATGAAAAGCTCATCAACAACGGCATCACCACCATTGGTGAACTGGCGGCCAAGGGCGAAGCCTGGCTGGTCGCCAACTTTGGCAAAAGCACAGGAGCGTGGCTGCACCGTGCGAGCTGGGGGCGGGACGACAACCCGATTTCGCTGAACAGCGAGCCGGTGTCCATCAGCCGCGAAACGACTTTTGACCGCGACTTGCACGCCGTGCGCGACAAAGCCGAGCTAGGCGCGATTTTTACCGAGCTGTGCGACAAGCTGGCGGGCGACTTGCAGCGCAAAGGCTATCTCGGGAAAACCATAGGCATCAAACTGCGCTATGACGACTTCAAAGCCGCCACGCGCGACCAAACTCTGGATGTTTACACCGCCGACCCTAAAACGATTCGCCAAGCTGCGGGGCTGTGCCTGAAGCGCATTCCGCTAACCAAACGGCTGCGTTTGCTGGGTGTGCGGGTGGGTGGGTTGGTGAAATCGGATGGGCTTGATGGGATATTGGAGCGCGCCGTGGGCGATTTGCAGCCGAATTCTGAGGAAGATTTGATTTCAAGTATGTTCGCTGAGTAATTTATTAGAAATTATTCATGAATCCAAATCTCGTCATTCCCTCGAAGGCGGGAATCCATGACCGCCACCCTGGATTCCCGCCTTCGCGGGAATGACGGTTAAGTAAAGGTTGCGATTGGAGGTAAAACTATTGAGATTTTTGTAAATAGTTGAATCCAAGGGTAACGTGGTTGCGTAAGAATGATGTAGATCTCTTTTTTTAACCCACTTAGGACATTCAACATGAAACATTCAGGCTCAAAATTGACGGCCCTGGCTGCTGGCTTATTGCTAGGCTTAACAGG
>JAYUJX010000416.1:0-1313 GCA_043764955.1 Polaromonas sp. | reverse complement strand
AAGCAAGCTTCTTTCAGCGGCTCGGTCAGGATAGCCCAACGAGATGCGCATCAAAAACCGGTCCAGCTGCGACTCGGGCAGCGCATACGTGCCCAGTTGGTCATGCGGGTTCTGCGTGGCGATGACGAAAAAGGGCGAGGGCAGGGCGCGGGTTTCGCCTTCAACGGTGACTTGTTTTTCTTCCATCGCCTCCAACAACGCGCTTTGCGTTTTCGGGCTGGCGCGGTTGATTTCGTCGGCCAAAAGCACCTGCGCAAACATCGGGCCGGGGTGGAACACAAACGACTGGCTGGCGCGTTCGTAAATCGACACGCCGCTTAAATCGCTGGGCATCAGGTCGCTGGTGAACTGCACGCGTGAAAACTGCAGTCCAAATGTTCGTGCCAAGGCATGCGCTAAGGTGGTTTTGCCAACGCCAGGCACGTCTTCAATCAACAAATGCCCGCCCGCCAGCAAGCAGGCCACACAGTCTTGCACTTGTTCAGGTTTGCCAACGATAACTTTATTGAGCTGGGTCAACAAAGCTTTGAGTTTATTTTGAGTATTTTCTTGAAGCATATTTTTGGACTATTATGGATACCAATCTGGCGCTTTTCTGCGCCAAACCTTAAACATAGCATTTATTCAATCATGACGAGTCGCACTGGTTATTTCACCCACCCCGATTGCCGTAAACACGAAATGGGCCGCGGCCACCCCGAGTGTCCCGAGCGATTGGACGCCATCAATGACCATTTGCTCTACGTCGGTCTGTTGGATCATTTGGTGCAACCCGAAGTGCCGTTGGTACCTATCAGCGTCGTCGAACTCGCCCACAGCAAACGCCATGTCGCTGCTTTACGTGGCATGAACGACGCTTTGCTGGAGGATATCGACGCTGGCGGCCCCCAATACGCGCAAATCGACCCTGACACCGCCATGAACCCCTTCACCCTGCTGGCTGCTCTGCGTGCCACGGGTGCTGCAGTCGCCGCGACTGATGCGGTTATGGCCGGTGAGCTAGCCAACGCGTTTTGCGCCATCCGCCCGCCTGGACACCATGCCGAGCATGACCGATCTATGGGTTTTTGCCTGATCAACAGCGTAGCCACCGCCGCCAAATATGCACTAGAGCGCCACGGGCTAGAGCGCGTCGCCATCGTTGACTTTGACGTGCACCACGGCAACGGCACGGAAGATATCGTCAGCGGTGACGACCGTGTTTTGATGGTCAGCATCTTCCAGCACCCGTTTTACCCGCATTCTGGGGCGGACAGCATCGCTAACAACATCGTCAACCTGCCCGTACCCGCCTACACCAAAGGCGCTGCAGT
>JAYUJX010000415.1:0-1314 GCA_043764955.1 Polaromonas sp. | reverse complement strand
TATCGGCAAATCTTGCTACAGTGTATTGGATGTGTTTTTGCGGATTATCAAACAAAATACAGTGCAAACGAATACTTAAACATTTATTTGCGATCCTTCTTGACCTTTCTCGACTTCACTTAGCAAAGTAACTTTTTTCAATGAAGCCCTCACTTCGCCTACTTCTTACCGCCATCGCACTAAGCATATTAACCGCATGCGGTAACAACGACTCAAGCACGTCTGCAGACACCGCTGGCAGCACGACCACGGCATCTTCCAATGTGCAACTGGTGCAATCGGTCGACGCCTACCGCCCACCCGCGAGCAGCACAGCTACAGCATCTCCCCTGAAACCGCGCGACCTAAGCACCGCACCCACGCCCACTATTGTGGCCCTAGGCGCACCGCCAGCCAGCCAAACCACTGCAGCGCAAAAAAGCACCTCAGAAGACCACATGGGCAAGCCCATGCGAATTGGTTTCGGTCGTGATGTGGCGCAAACTGCCACTGCCGCAGCCACCCAGCAGGTGTTGAAGTGGCAAGCCACCGCTAGTGGCGGCCAAGTAACGGCAATTAATTTCAGCTCTACTGGCGCTAAAGCCCTTCGTATTGGTCTTTTAGTCACTAAACTGCCTGCAGCTGCTACCCTGCGTTTTTACGCCAAAGGTGCTATGACTACTTTTGAGGTGAAAGGTGCTGATGTTTTATCGGTTTTAGCTAAAAACTTGGCCGCTGGTGATAAAACTGATGAAGGGCGCACATACTGGAGCCCTGCCATCAAAGCTAATAATGGAACAGTTGAAATTGAAATTCCAGCAGGCTTGGATACCAGCCTCGTGCAAGTTTCTGTGCCATTAGTTTCACACTTGTTTATGTCAACGAGTGATGCACAAGCAGTTTTGGCTCAATCCACATATGGCTCGACCGACAGCCGCGCAGGTAATTCTGGCCTCTCTTGCCAAGTTGATGTCAACTGCGCCCCGCCACTGCCTGTAGCCAGCGACGCCGTAGCTTGGCTGCTTTTTAACGAGGGGCCGGGGTTCGCTTACATTTGCAGTGGTACGCTACTTAATGACAACCTGAACAGCCGCACACCCTACCTGCTCACAGCGAACCACTGCATTTCTACTCAAACTTCTGCTTCTACGCTGCATACCGAGTTCAAATACCGTTCTTTGACTTGCAACAATGCGACAACTGGCGAATATTTTCCAACCAGCACCACTGGTTCTGCACTTTTATACACCGCCTACGACACTGACAGTAGCTTGCTTCAATTGTACGGAAATCCCAGCACGGCTGTGCTTTTTGCAGGTTGGGATGCAACAACAC
>JAYUJX010000414.1:0-4734 GCA_043764955.1 Polaromonas sp. | reverse complement strand
GCGCATTTGACACGAAAGCTTCAGAATCTGGAATCAAATGGTCTGCCGGCAGCACCATCATCACGGCATCAGGGCCATGCGCTTGACTGCACGCGAGTGCCGCCAAGGCGATGGCTGGGGCCGTATTTCGCCCTTTGGGCTCAAGCAAATAACTGGTTTTAGGTGGGTCTTCTAAATTACCGATAACTTCACGGGTGAGAAAGAGGTAATCTTGATTGGTAACAATCATCGTTTCGTCTGCACCGCAGGCTTGACCACGCTCTACCGCTTGTTGTAGCAAGGGACTACCACCCAAACTGATGAACGGTTTTGGATATGCTTGGCGAGAAGCTGGCCATAGGCGCGTACCAGCGCCGCCAGAAAGTACAACCGATATGAGTTTCATGATGTTTAACTGTAAGAGTGAGGCTTCAGCCACGGATTGTACCTGCCGTGTCTCATTCGCTTAGGCAAAGCTACAATAGTTAATATGTCTAGCCCAGCCATCCCAAGTCCCCTCCCAACATCCAGCGCAAGCGTTTCCATCCTTATTCCTGTTTACAAAAACGATGGAGGATTGGACGAACTGGTCAATCGCATAGGTGCGAGCATGGCTAATTCCGCTTACGCCAATAACTTTGAATTGATTTTGGTGGACGATTGCAGCCCAGACAACAGCTGGGAAGTCATCCAGCGCCTGGCAAAAGAACATGCCTTTGTACAAGGTGCGACCTTGTCCAGAAACTTTGGGCAGCACAACGCCATCATGGCGGGCTTAAATCTAGTCTCTGGACAGTATGTCGTGCTGATGGATGACGACTTGCAACATCCGCCTGAAGCCATCCCGAGCATGTTGAACGAGCTTGCAGCGGGTGCAGATGTTTGCTATACGAACTACGCCAACAGGCAGCATGCTGCCTGGAAGATTGCAGGCAGCAAATTTAACGATTGGGTGGCTTCTTGGTTGCTGTCTAAGCCCAAAGGTTTGTATTTGTCGTCATTCAAAGCGCTCAAACGTGGTGTAGTGGATCAAATTCGCAGCCATGAAGGGCCGTTTGCCTACCTCGATGGTTTGATTTTGGACGTGACACGTCGTATTAAATCAGTAGAAATTCAGCATGGTGCGCGTGCTTTTGGTGAAGGCAATTACAGTTTTAAAAAATCATTTTCCTTATGGCTGCGAATGGTGACTGGCACGTCGATTGTTCCTTTACGCATGGTCACACTGATGGGCGCGTTGATTGCTTTATTGGGTTTCTTTGGTGCGATTTTTGTTGTGATCAGCAACTTTCTCTATCCTGCTGAATCAAAAGGTTGGGCTTCTATCATCGTCACCATTTTGTTGGTGAGCGGTTTTCAGACCTTGTTCATTGGTGTTTTGGGTGAGTATTTAGGACGCATCCACTTGCGACTCAACAACAAACCTCAATATTTGTTTCGTTTTACGACTAAGAGCGACGATGAGTTCCCGAAACTTAATGCCAAACTTTAGCGGAAAACTTTAACGCTGCAAATCAACAGTTTTATGACGATGATCGCCCATCCGCAGTCCCAGCACTTTGTTGAGCCACTTTTGCTTCAAAGTGGCAAAAGTATTCGCGCCTACGACCTTACTTATGAGACCTATGGCACACTCAATGCCGATAAGTCAAACGCCGTATTGGTTTGCCACGCCTTAAATGCTTCACATCACGTAGCAGGCGTGTATGCCAATGCAGATGCAAAAGTTCAAGCAAAATCTGCCGGCTGGTGGGACAATATGATTGGCCCCGGCAAGCCCGTGGATACCAACCACTTCTTTGTCATTGGTGTTAACAACTTAGGCTCATGTTTTGGCTCCACCGGGCCCATGCATGTCAACCCTGATACGCAGCACGTTTACGGTGCTGACTTTCCCGTTGTGACGGTTGAGGACTGGGTCAATGCACAAGCTTTATTGATGGACAAGCTAGGTATCAAAACGCTTGCCGCGCTCATGGGTGGCAGCTTGGGCGGCATGCAGGCTCTGAGCTGGACACTGCAATACCCCAACCGCGTTCGACATGCCATTGTGGTTGCCAGTGCCCCCAATTTGACGGCTGAAAACATTGCCTTCAATGAGGTGGCGCGCCGCGCCATTGTGACTGACCCTGATTTTCATGAGGGGCATTTTTACCAACACAGTGTTGTTCCCAAGCGCGGATTGCGCATTGCGCGAATGATTGGGCACATCACCTATTTGAGTGACGATGTGATGAATGCCAAATTTGGTCGCCAGCTGAAGCAGTCCCTCGGCTTGGACGGCACTAAAAACGCTGTCAATGCCGGCAAGGATGCGTACAGCTACACGACACAAGAAGTTGAGTTTCAAATCGAGAGCTATTTACGCCACCAAGGCGATAAATTCGCCGAATATTTTGATGCAAACACCTATTTGCTCATCACCCGCGCGCTAGACTATTTCGACCCTGCGCGTAAATTTAACGGTGATTTAACCAAAGCTTTGGCGATTGCGAAAGCTAAGTTTTTGTTGGTTAGTTTTACAACCGACTGGCGATTTTCTCCAAACCGTAGCCGAGAAATCGTCAAGGCATTGCTGGACAGCAATTGCGATGTTAGTTATGCAGAAATCGATGCACCTCATGGACATGATGCATTTTTGCTTGATGACCAGCGTTATATAAATCTAATTCGCTCTTATTTCGATAGCATTTTGAATGAGATGACCCCTGAAGCAACCATGGAAGCTGTGGCATGAGCGACTTGGCCACCATGCAAGCCATTGCCCAGCTTGTGCCGATGGGTTCGCGTGTGCTTGATTTAGGTTGCGGTGATGGCGCCCTGCTGGCTTATCTGCAAAAAAATCGCAATTGCACCGGCTATGGCATAGAAATTGACGACGCCAATGTGCTGGCCTGCGTGCAGCGTGGTGTGAATGTCGTTCAATTGAACTTGGACGAAGGTTTGGCCTTGTTTGACGACGCTTCGTTTGACGTTGTGCTTCAAATCGACACCTTGCAGCACTTGCGCAATGCTGAGGTCATGCTGCGTGAAACAGCGCGAGTAGGTCGCTTAGGCATCGTTGCCTTTCCTAATTTTGCGCATTGGCCTAACCGTTTGAGTATTTTGCTCGGCCGCATGCCCGTTACCCGCCGTTTGCCGTACCAATGGTATGACACGCCCAATATTCGCGTAGGAACGCACGCTGATCTGCGCGAGCTTGCCTTGCATAACGGCCTTAAAGTGCAAGACAGTTTTGGTATGCAAGAAGGCCGTATCGTACGATTTGCACCTAATTTATTCGCTGGAACATCGGTATTTTTATTTTCTAGATAAGCTCTTGCTCGCTACGCAACTGATGAATTCAACATCGCAGTCTTCAATACCTTTTTCTGAAGCCTTGAAGTTTTGGTTCAAGCTAGGTTTCATCAGCTTTGGCGGGCCCGCAGGGCAAATCGCCATCATGCACAAAGAGCTGGTCGAAGAACGGCGTTGGATTTCTGAAAAACGTTTCTTGCATGCCCTGAACTACTGCATGGTATTGCCCGGGCCTGAGGCACAGCAGTTGGCGATTTACATTGGTTGGTTGCTGCACCGTACCTGGGGCGGCGTGGTGGCTGGTGTGCTGTTTGTGCTGCCGTCGTTGTTCATTTTGATTGGCTTGAGCTACATCTACGTCGTCTTTGGCAATGTGCCGTGGGTGGCGGCATTGCTGTATGGCATCAAACCGGCAGTTGCGGCAATTGTGGTGCAAGCGGTGCATCGCATTGGCTCCAAAACATTGAAAACGCCTACGACAGCGCCAGTATTGTGGGCTGTTGCTGTGATGAGTTTTTTTGCTATTTATTTTTTGCATTTGCCTTTTCCTGTGATTGTTATTTGCGCGGCTTTGATCGGGGTTTTGGGTGCTAAATTTGCACCCGGGCAATTTTCAGCGTCTGCAGCTCACGGTGCTAAAAAGTCGACGTCTGATGTGCTTCAACCCGCCGTTATTGACGACAACACGCCCACGCCTGAGCATGCCGTGTTCAAAAAATCGCGTTTGGCAGCAATTATTGCCGTGGGTGCTGTACTGTGGTTTGTTCCAATGGCGATTTTGATGGCTTACCAAGGCTGGGGCGGTGCGTTAACCCAGATGGCTTGGTTTTTCACAAAAGCGGCGCTTTTAACCTTTGGCGGTGCTTATGCTGTACTGCCCTATGTCTATCAAGGTGCGGTGGAGCAGTTTGCTTGGCTGACTGGCACTCAAATGATTGACGGTTTGGCTTTGGGCGAAACCACGCCAGGCCCTTTGATCATGGTGGTGGCGTTTGTGGCATTTTTGGGTGGCTGGGCAAAACAGGTGCTTGGCCCTGAGAGCTTGTTTTTAGGCGCAGCGCTGGCCGCTACCGTGGTGACTTGGTTTACGTTCTTACCCTCGTTTCTGTTTATTTTGGCAGGTGGGCCACTTGTGGAAACAACGCATAACAATCTTAAATTCACCGCACCACTAACAGCAATTACGGCAGCAGTTGTCGGTGTTATTGCCTCATTAGCTCTGTTTTTTATAGCGCATATTGCCATAAAATCGGATGTGTCAGATGGGTTATTTGAGCGCTTGGATTACTTCTCAATCGTCGTCGCAGTGGTCGCGGCGATTGCCCTGATTCGCTTCAAAATTGGCGTTATCCCCGTGCTGTTTGCGTCGGCACTGTGTGGTTTGGTATGGCGTCTTCTCTGTGCTTAAATTAAGAAGACACAAACACAAGACCCCTGTTTCTAGGCGCGTAGAAACAG
>JAYUJX010000413.1:0-4737 GCA_043764955.1 Polaromonas sp. | reverse complement strand
TGCCCCATTGTAACTGAGACCCCAATTAACCAAAGCGAGCTTCAAATCTTCAGGCAAAGGTGCCACGAAATGCATTGCCTGCCCCGTCACAGGGTGTTCAAAAGCCAACTGCTCCGCATGCAAGGCTTGACGCTGCATGCCTGCGCCCTGCGCACCGCCGTAAACGCTATCTGCGACCAGCGGATGCCCAATGAACGCCATATGAACCCGAATTTGATGTGTTCTACCCGTATGTAGCCGACATAAAACAAAGCAACCTTGCTCGCAATTTTGTAGCAAATTTAGTGAAGTCTTAGCTGTTTTTCCAGCCGTCCTATCCAACGAGACAACAGCCATACGCAAACGATTTCTGGGGTCACGGCCAATAGATTCGCTGACATCACGCTCTTTGGATCCTGTCCAAGTTCGATTGCCCAAGGCCAGATAGAGCCGGCTAACCTCTCGCGCAGCAATCTTTTCAACCAAAGCGTCCATAACCTGCCGCGTTCGCGCCACCACCATCAGGCCACTGGTGTCCTTGTCCAAGCGATGAACAATGCCTGCTCTAGGCAAAAGAACGGCTTTTTGATCCCGCTCCAGCAAGCCATTCAGCAGTGTCCCGCTCCAGTTTCCTGGGGCTGGGTGAACCACAAGTCCGACTGGTTTATTGATGACCAAGAGGTGCTCATCCTCAAAAATCACTTCAAAATCAACTTTTTCCGGCTTAAAAGCTTGACTTTGCGGCGTTGCCTGCAAATCTATGGCCAATAAATCGCCTACTTTGACCTTGCTGGCAACTTTGACGACGGTTTGGCCGTTAAGACGTGCAGAACCCTGCTCAATCAGTTGTTTCAAGTAACTTCGTGAAAATTCGCTGACCAATTGAACCAGAGCGTTGTCAACCCGCAGCCCATGCTGAGCGTCGTTACAAACAAACTCGCGCGTCTCATTCGTATCAAAATCCTGACCAAAATCCGCATCTGCTTCACTTTTGAAAAGCTCGGGTAATGTCTCGAAGGAAATTTCGGTAGAGGTTTCGGTCGATATAATAGATTTGCTGAATTTCAAGAAGGCGGCCTCTGATGTTGTATGCCAAATTATCAACTCAATTTTATGAGTTCAAAAACACTATGAAAAATCAACAAACAAGCAAAACCGGTTTAATGGCTTTATTGGCATTTGTTTGCATGGGGCTAACAGCTTGCGCATCAGTTAGCGATGATAAAACGTCCAACTGGAGCCCCAATAAAATTTATTCTGAAGCCAAGTCTGAGGCAAACGATGGTGCTTACGACAAAGCCATTCCTTTGTATGAAAAGCTTGAAGGCCGCGCAGCGGGAACGCCACTGGCGCAACAGGCGCAACTAGACAAAGCTTACGCACAGTTTAAAAACGGCGACCAAGCACAAGCCATTGCGACCATTGATCGGTTTTTAAAGCTACACCCAGCCAGTCCAGCATTAGATTACGCCTTGTACCTTAAAGGCACAGTTAATTTTTCTGACAACTTAGGATTTTTCGGCTCTTACACCAAGCAAGATTTGTCAGAACGCGATCAAAAAGCGGCGAAAGAATCTTTTGATGCTTACAAAGAGTTAGTCGCTAAATTTCCAGAATCTAAATACTCATCTGACGCAAAACAACGCATGACTTACATCGTCAACTCATTGGCTTTGTATGAAGTGCATGTGGCTAAATACTATTTTTCTCGCGGCGCTTACGTGGCGGCCATCAACCGTGCGCAACTTGCAATCACCGATTACCGTGATGTACCCGCTTTAGAAGAAGCCATGTACATCATCTACAAATCATACGAAGCATTGGATATTGTGCAGCTTCGCGACGATGCCAAGCGCATCATGGAAACTTCATTCCCTAAAAGTGAGTTATTGCTTTCGGGTAATAAGTCAGTTGCCCGCAGCTGGTGGAAAATTTGGTAACTATTTGACTTAAGTTTTCATCTAAATTTATCACCTCAAATGATATGATTTTTATAGCTACTTAGGCAATGAGTACGCTGGCTGCAGGCACATATCAACCAATAGCAAGCAAACTCAAAGCAGACACAAATTCGTCGTGGCTTTGTATCTGCCGCATGGGCGGCAGAGCAGACAATATTTTGCGCCCGTAACCCATTTGGGTGAGACGTGTATCGCAAACGACCAGCATCCCTTTGTCAGTTTCTCGGCGAATCAATCTTCCAGCACCCTGCTTTAAAGACACGGTTGCTTCTGGTATAAAGTAATCGATAAACGAGCTCTTACCCCCCTGCTCTAGCCGCTTTGAACGCGCTTCTATCAATGGATCGTCAGGCGGCGGGAAAGGTAATTTATCAATCACCACTAAGGCCAATTCATCGCCAGGTATGTCAATGCCCTCCCAAAAAGACGCTGACGCCACTAAAACGCATGCGCTGCGACCCTGTGACGATCCCTCCCGAAAACGTGCCAACAACTCGCGTTTCGGCGAGTTACCTTGAATCAATACCTCGATATCTAGTCGGTCTGTAAATTGCTCTTCCAAAGCCGCACCAATCGCCCGTAAAGCACGCAGTGTTGTCGTTAAAACCAATGTGCGTCCACCGAGCATGTTTGCCGCCTGCCCGACTAAGCTTGCCACTTCAGCACTGTGCATGGGATCACTTGGTTTCGGCAAATATTGTGGAACGTAGACTGAGGCTTGGTTTGCGTAATCAAAAGGGCTGGCTACACGCAGCACATCGGCTTGCTCTAATCCGCACGGTACCGTAAACCACTTTAGTTGCGCTTCGTGTCCCAAAGTTGCTGATGTAAATATCCAAGATTTATGCGCTTGTGGTGCATCTTCGGCACTATTTTTGAGCATCTTCTTTTTAACAGACTCTGCAATATCTAGCGGAGACTCAACCAAACGAAGTTGTTGACCGACCTCCACCCAGCGAACCGCATCTGCAGGGCAAATTTGCAAGAACTTTTCTGCCCGTTGACCAAGCTCTTGAGCGCGTGTGCAAAGACGCTCAAAATCTGGTGCCATCTCGGAGACGGTTAGCAAAGCCACTCGCAAATGATCGCAAGCTTGGCAGACCACTTGAATGGCAGTTGTCCAAGCCAATTGATCGACGCCTTCAGGCTCAAGTGCGGTCCAACGAAGTTTGGCACCCTGCCATTGCTTACCGGCGGACAATCGCAACTCACGAGCCGCGCGCTCTAAGCCCGAGGCTAAAGCACTCCAATCTTGCAAGCCACGCGCTAATTGCAAACCCGCCGCCAACGTATCACGCGCCAAATCAAGCAGCTGTCCTGTGGTTATCTGCGCACCTAAAAACTGCACCCCAGTTTCATTGAGTTGATGTGCCTCATCGAAAATGACGACACTCACCGTAGGCAAGAGCTCAGCCATGCCAGAGTCTTTGACCGCTAAATCTGCGAAAAACAAATGGTGGTTGATCACCACCACATCTGCCGCCATCGCTTCTTTTCTAGCCAAGTTGACGTGACAAGGTTTAAATTTTGGGCATTGCGCCCCAATGCAGTTGTCACGCGTCGACGTGATGAGTGGAATAACTGGTGAGCGTTCATCCAAACCCGTCAACTCGGCCAAATCGCCATTGCGGGTCACGTGTGACCATGTCTCCACTTTAGCCAAGGTCGCATGTGCACTGCGATCAGACAATTGCGTATCGCCGCGCGCAAGCTCAAGCCTGTAAAGGCACAAATAACTGGAACGACCTTTGAGTAAGGCCATGCGAACCGGCAAATTGAGAATTTTCGCAATGCTTGGCAGGTCGCGACCAAAAAGCTGATCTTGTAATGCTTTCGTAGCAGTTGACAGCACGACCCTCTCACCACTGAGCAAAGCAGGTACCAAATAGGCATAAGTTTTACCCACACCCGTTCCCGCCTCAACCACCAAAACTGAGCCTTGTTCAATGGACTTAGCCACAGCCATCGCCATTTGCGTTTGACCAGCCCTAGGCTTGAAATGTGAGTCACTTTGAGCGATCAAGCCTTGCTCAGCAAACACATCTTCGACACGCGATTCAAAATTCATCGGTAAAACATTTTCTACAGTTCAGTATCATTTGCTATCAAAAATAGTTGGTTCAAGCGACAGATGTTCAACATCTGGTCGGATAATATTCATTGCCCAACACAACAACGTGATATTTCGGATTTTTTGATTTCCGCCTGATCTGCTTCTCTGCCAGTATATGACCAAAACCATCTCATTCAGCGCCTCTTCTGGCACTCATCAAGGCGACAGAGAAAGCCAACAAGACCGAGTTTGCTTGTTCCGGAATATGCGGGAACCGAGCTGCATACTCGTCATCGTTGCCGATGGTATGGGTGGACTGACCGGTGGACGCAAAGCGGCCGATCAAGTTATGCTAACAGCCGATCAGCTCTTCAAGTCATTTGACTCAAAAACAGATAGTGCGACAGAACTACTTGAAAAAATTGCGCAAGAAGCACATCTCGTCATCGGACTAACTGCTATAGCTTCTGCGGATCAGCCACACACCACTTACGCTTCATTTTTAATTACGTCGGCTGGAGCTTGTCACTGGGCTCACGTCGGTGATAGTAGAATTTATCAGTTTAGAGATGCCCTACTTGCATTCAGGACATTAGATCACTCATATGTTCAATCTTTAGTAGACAACAACGAAATAACACCAGAGCAAGCCGTAAATCACCCACAATCAAATGTATTGACCCAATGTCTAGGCAGCAAAGCAAAACCCAAAATCGCACATCGGAGTATTGCAAAGCTACGAAG
>JAYUJX010000412.1:0-22752 GCA_043764955.1 Polaromonas sp. | reverse complement strand
TTTCAGCTTGCATAGGCGGGAAGGTCACAAGTTTCTATACTGTGCAGTATGACCGAACTTAACGCATCAAACGATCTGAAAAACCTGCAGAATTTACGCAAGAGCTACGAAAGCGCGGAGCTGAGCGAGAGCGATTCGCGCGCCAACCCCCAAGACCAGTTTGCCCTGTGGCTACAACAAGCCATTGACGGCAAAGTACCCGAGCCCAACGCCATGACCTTGGCCACCGTTGCCAGCAACCTGCGCCCCAGCACCCGCGTGGTGCTGATCAAAGGTTTTGACAAACGCGGCATCGTTTGGTACACCAATTTTGATAGCAGAAAAGGTAATGAACTTGCTGGCAACCCGTATGCAGCGCTGCAATTTCACTGGGTTGAGCTTGAACGCGTGGTGCGGATTGAAGGCATCGTGGAAAAAGTGTCAGACGAGGAGAGCGACGCCTATTACCAAAGCCGCCCCATGGATTCACGCATAGGCGCTTGGGCATCGCCACAGTCGCAAGTCATCGCCAACCGTGGCGTTTTGGTGGCAAACGCCGCCAAATACGGCGCACAATTTTTGCCAACCTTGCTCAAAAATGGCCCCCCAAGACCCCCCAACTGGGGCGGCTACCGCCTCAAACCAGACAGCTGGCAGTTCTGGCAAGGGCGTAGAAGCCGGTTGCACGACAGGTTGCGGTATACCTTGGATGAGCAGGGTGGATGGCTCAGAGAACGGTTGGCACCCTAGAATTATAGTGCCGAATCGGCACGCAGCCGGCGTTTTTATTGATTAAACAGCTATTTAATTTATAGCAAAATTTAATATCAAAGATTTGTTGAAGGTTTATTCTTGTTCTTCAAAGCATTTGCAGATTCAGTACCAGTAAGTATCAATACAGACTTACCTATTTCAATGCCGTGCTTTGATAGTGAAAGTTTCTTTTCACCATCTCGCCAGATAACCTCGGTTTGATCAAATTTTGCACCCATCCGATTTTGAATAACGGAATTTAAAGTTTCAGGCTTTCCGTACTTGGCTTCGAGAGAGGTTAGAGCCAAGTCGAAATCAAAATTCGATAACAAAACTGACTGAATGATTCCTTCTTTTGTTTGAGTTATGAAAAGATCCGATTGACCATTTAGAAAGGATATTCGACTCATCCAATTTATATTTTTTGCAGTACAAGGATCAGCAAATGTGCCTTTTCTGGTCTCTAGGCTGTTTATGTGCTGACAATTTGCTGGCAAGTCTACTTCTATGCCTTTAATACTAAGCTCAGCCCTAGCTAAAGCGCATACAGTCAAAGCAATAAATAACAAGACTATTTTTTTCATCTTTACTCTTTTAGTTTGTTTTTCTTAATATACCATTACATTTCGTGCTAACATTGTGCTTATTTACTTTTAAGCTTTAAAAACTATGCAAGTCGCCATCCGCACCATGGGCAACTCCAAAGGGGTGTTGATTCCCAAACCTATTCTTGAGCAAACGGGGCTGCTGGACGCGGCGGATTTGCAGGTGGTGAACGGGGTGATTGAGATTCGACCACTCAAGCGTGGCCTGCGTGAGGGCTGGGCTGCTGACAGTGAGCGGGTGGCTGAGCAGGAAAATGAGACGATGGCTTGGCCTGAATTCGCCAACGCTGATGACGCTTCGCTGCAATGGTGAGCCAAGCGAATTTGCCTGCCAACTTGGCAACGGGCGAAGTTTGGCTGGTACAACTTGACCCAACGGTAGGAAGTGAGATTCAAAAAACACGGCCTTGCGTGTTGATTTCACCGCCAGAAATGCTGAACCACCTGCGCACCGTGATTGTTGCACCCATGACGACGGGCTCGCACCCAGCGGCGTTTCGAATACCGCTAACCTTTAAGGGTAAAACGGGTTTGATTGTTTTAGACCAAATTCGCACGATTGACAAAACACGTTTGGTACGGCGCGAAGGTGCTGTGCAGGCCGCGACCTTAAAGCGTACTCTGCTGACACTGCAAACCATGTTTGCACCCGCAAATTAAAACCATCAAAATCAAGTGCTAAATTGGCACTTAGCCGCCGTATTTATTATCTAAGTAGCTATTAAAAATATAGCAAAAATAAACGATTTACTTCAACACTGTTAACGCCGCTTTCGCCATATTCCGCCCCGTCGCTGCAGTCGGATGCAAATTGTCCCAATAGGTATACGTGTCTGGCGTGGCGCAGGCTACTAAGTTGACGACGCAAGGGTCTGTGGTGTTGGTGAAGCCGGTGGTGATGGCTACTGCGGATTTGAAGTCTGCCAAGCGGATGTCTGCACCGCTGTGCGAGGCGCGGAAGTTGGCTAGCTCGTTGTTCAAAGTGGCGTTGAATCCGTTGGACAATGCAGTTGCGGTAGCTGGCGACGGTAGGCCTTGGCCACGCGGCGTTGCGCCGACATCGGGCACGTTGGTGACCAGGAACTTGCGTGCGCCGGCTTTGTAGAGTTTGTCCATGATTTTGGCGATGTCGGTGGGCGCGGTGGTGGTGATTTCGCTGTGCGACAGACCGTTGTTGATGACTGCAAAGATGTTGTTGCCTACAGTTGCAGCGTCAATGACATACAAAGCGCTGGCGTCGGCGCGGTTGAGCACGGAGGTTAAATACAAGTTGGTTTGGTAGCACATGTCAAACGGGTTGGGGCTGGTACCGCTGATTTCGCAGGTGCGTGCGCCGCCTACGGCGAAATTGGTGCCGCCATTGACGAAGGGTTTGACGCTGCTGCCCAAATCAGCCGCGACCACGTCTATCCACAGCAAGCCGTTGGATGCTCTGCCGGGGTAATAGGGAGCACCGGGGAAAAGACCAGGCACGATAGTTGTCGCGTTGCCATTGTCTGACAAGCTGGCGCCGAAAACAACGATTTGGCTGTACGTATCGCCACTTTTATTGCCGCCGCAGCCGGCAAGAATGACCGAGCCAATCAAGGCAAGAGAAAGCTGGAGGCTGATTTTTTTGAAACTGATGATCATGCGTTGCCTAAAAAGTAAAAGCTTATAGGCAAAGTCTATATTCAAAGTTGGTGGATAAGCAGATTAATATTTTTGCTTACCAATTGGGTCATTTACTTACCGCGATGCTCGAGTGGCGTTTCTAGGCGCTTGGCGGCGATGGTGAGGATGCCGGTCATGATCAAATACAGCACTGAAATCGCCAAATATGGCTCCCAATAGCGGGAATACGCGCCAGCTACCGTACGTGCAGCCATGGCCAGCTCTGCCAAGCCGATGGCAGAAACCAAGGACGAATCTTTCAACAGCGTGATGGACTCATTCACCAGCGGCGGTATCATGCGACGCAGGGCTTGCGGCAGCACGATGTAGCGCATGGTGTCGCGCTCATTCAGCCCCAAGCTTTGGGCGGCCTGGGTTTGCCCACGCGCGATGGACAAAATACCAGCACGAACGATTTCTGCGATATACGCGGCGGCATTCAGCGTCAGCGCCACAATGCCTGAGAAAAACGCGCCATGCAGTTGTCGGAATTCGCCAGCGGCCTCACCACTCATGAGCAAGCCATGCTCGGGGTGAATCAAGGTGGGCATCAGTGCGAAATGCACCAATAAAATTTGTACAAACAGCGGTGTGCCACGAAAAAACCAAACGTAAGCGGTGCAAATCCAACGCAAAACGCGACGGATACCTTTGCCCGGTTGTGCGTTGACTAGGCCAATCAGCAAACCTGCAATCATGCCCAATGTGAGAGCGATGACCGTGAGCTTGGCCGTCATCCACACGCCCTCAACGAAGAGGGACGTGTAGGGGGTCAAAATCTCCCAGCGTAAATCCATAGTTTTAAACTTTTATCTTCAAATCGCCAGTTTAAAGGTGATGCATTCGCTGGGAAGATTCGTTTGTCGACTTACTTAGCAGGTGCTGGTGCGGCGGCTGGCGCAGCAGCAGGTGCAGCCGCGGCAGTCAGCGTTGACTTCATACCGAAGTATTTGACGTGGATGGTGTCGTAGCTGCCGTCAGCTTTGATAGCTGCTAAAGCATCGTTGACCTTTTTAGCCAAGTCGGTGTTGCCCTTTTTCATGGCAATACCGTATTGCTCAGGCACAAAAGACGCGTCGCTCACGCTTCTGAACTTGGCTGTTGGGTTGTTTTGGATGTAATGCTGCACCACGCCGTTGTCAGCCACCACAGCAGCGACGCCGCCGGCTTCGAGTTCTTTCAAAGCCAATGGGGTAGATTCAAAACGCTTGATGCTGGTGCTGGTTTTGCCCAACAGCTTTTGCACCACTTCGTCACCCGTTGTACCGGTTTGCACGCCGACTTTGAGGGTTTTCAAATCGGCAAACTTGGCGACTTTTGAAGTTTCTTTCACGGCGATCAACTGATTTGCGTTGAAGTATGGCTCAGAAAAATCCATGGTCTGCTTGCGCTCGTCGGTGATGGTGACGGCGGACACCACCATGTCGCGCTCGCCCGTATCCAGCGTTTTGAAAATGCCTTCCCACGGTGTGTTGATGAATTTCACCTCGATGCCGGCTTTTGCGGCAACCGCTTTGACCACATCGACGTCAAAACCTTCAATCGCGCCACCAGGAGCAACTGATTCGAACGGTGCGTAGGCGGCATCTGTACCAACGACGTAAACTTTAGCCGGTGCAGGTGCTGCTGGGGCAGCGGCAGCAGGTGCGGCGGCTGGCGCTGCTGGCGCGGTTTCTTGCTTGCTGCAGGCAGACAACATGGCGGCAGAAGCAACGGCCATCAAAGCAAAGCGGCGAGAAATTGAAATAGCATTCATGGAAATATCCTTAAATTTAAGAGCACAAAATAAACAACTGCAATGGCTTATGACCAAACTTCCAGTGTAAGCGAGATTTGCAGCATTCAGCGGCAACGAAGCTCTAAAACGTATTAGGGTATGCATGGGGTTATGGCGTCTGGTGAAAAGTCTGGTGGAGCGTCTGATGGGTATACAGCTGGCTTTCTCCGGGCTGCAAACTGCCCAAGCTGTACGGCCCAATTTGCACCCGAATCAAGCGCAGGGTGGGTATCCCGACGGCGGCGGTCATGCGGCGCACTTGGCGGTTGCGGCCTTCGCAGATTTGGATTTCTAACCACGACGTGGGTAAGTTGGCGCGGTAGCGCACGGGCGGGGTTCGCGGCCAAACGGCGGGTTCTGGGATGGATTTAGCCTGCGCAGGCAGCGTCAACCCATCGTTCAGCACCACGCCGTTTTGCAGCGCTACCAGCTTTTCTTCAGTAACAATGCCGTCCACCTGCGCCCAGTAGGTTTTGAACTGCTTTTCTTTGGGCTCGGTGATGCGTGAATTCAAAATGCCATCGTCGGTGAGCAACAGCAACCCTTCAGAATCCATGTCTAGCCGCCCCGCAACGCGCAGACTAGCGTCGTGGATAAAGTTCGCCAGCGTTTGGCGATCAGGGCGCTCAGCGTCTGGGCGAAACTGGGTTAAGATATTGAAGGGTTTGTTAAAAAGTACAACTTTAGGCATAAAAATAGGCCTCTAGCCGGCGTATTTACTGCCTATACAGCTATAAAAATAATAGCAAAAATTGAGAAGTTTAGCAAGAATATGAAACAAAATCAAACCAAGACGATATTATGATTTGACACGATCAGCAAAGGTTTTACGCAATTTCGCTACTTTGGGCCCTGCTACAGCGACGCAATAGCCTTGATTTGGATTTTTAGCGAAAAAGTCTTGGTGGTAGTCCTCGGCTTTTGAGTAGTTTTGCAAAGGCAGCACCTCTGTGACGATAGGACGGCTGAAAACTTTATCTGTCGTCAATTGGGCGATGAAGGCTTTGGCGGTTTTTTCTTGCTCGGGCGTGGTGAAGTAAATGCCGCTTCGGTATTGGGTGCCGACGTCGTTGCCCTGGGCGTTCAGCGTCGTCGCGTCGTGGACCAGGAAGAAAATCTCCAAAATCTCGGTCAAACTGATGTTTGCGGGGTCAAAAGCCAGTTGTACCACCTCATTGTGCCCCGTGTCGCCACCGCAAACATCTTGATAAGTTGGGTTCAGCACATGGCCGTTGCTGTAACCGCTGTCCACGCTATTCACGCCTCGCACTCGGGCGTAAACGGCGTCTAAGCACCAAAAGCAACCTCCGCCCAATGTGACGATTTCTGTGACGATTTCTGTGAGGGTTTCAGTCTGAGGTTTGTTTGTGTTTTCCATGTAGCTACTTTACACAAACTTTTCGAAACGCATATAACCAGCACATACATAGGGTGAAGAATAGCTTAGCAAATTCATCAACCACGCTGATATCGCGTAAACTACACTAATAACCAGTCAGTCAGTAAATTTAACTTCACGACGAGCTCTTCACGCAGCCATATACCAGATGTCCATCAAAGACATACTTTGCAACGCCGTTTACCCCGCAGATAACGCTCGCATCAAGCACGCGCGGCGTAAAGAGGCGCGTCCGGGTGAGCTGTTGGATGCGGCGCTGGATTTGTTTGTCGCCAAAGGATTTGCCGCTACCCGCGTGGAAGAAGTGGCAGCCAAGGCCGGCGTGTCAAAAGGCACGCTGTTTTTGTACTTCAAAAGCAAAGAAGAACTCTTTGAAGCCGTGGTGCGTGAAAACATAGGTAACCAAATCAACAAAGGCTTGGCTGAAATAGATAACTTTGACGGCGCAACCATCGACATGCTGAAGTTCGCCATGTTTGCATGGTGGGAGCGTGTGGGCAACACCAAGGCATCGGGCATCAGCAAGCTGGTGATGTCTGAGGCGAGCAACTTCCCAGCACTGGCCAATTTTTACCAAGACACCGTGGTCAAACCCGGGCGACTGCTGATTTGGGCGATTTTGCAGCGCGGCGTGGACAGGGGCGAGTTTCGTACGCTGAACATGGATTACGCGGTATACAGCGTGATTGCGCCGCTGATGTTTCTCACGATGTGGAAACACTCATTGGGCGCTTGCAGCATAGAAGCGCCGCTAGACCCAAAAGACTACATCGACAGCCAAGCAGACATCATCGTGAATGGCATTTTGGCGCATTCACCGCCTATCTCAAATTCAAACTCAAACTCAAATTCAATCTAAGGACGACTTGCACATGAAACGCTGGATCAAATGGATAATCGCTTTGATAGTTGTAGCAGCCGTGGGCGTGAGCGTGATGCGCGCTTTGCAAGCCAGAAAGGCGCAGCAAGAAACAGTGGCTGCAACCACGGCAGCCAATGCCAAAGCGCAGTCTATCGTCGAGCTGGCTGCGACGGATGTGGTTAGAGCGCAGGTCAAAGAACTGTCTTTGGGTTTACCTATTTCGGGTAGCTTGAAGGCTGCCAATTCAGCATTTATCAAAGCCCGCGTGGCAGGTGAATTGCAAGGTTTGACGGTGCGTGAAGGCGACAGCGTGAAAGCGGGCCAAGTGATTGCCCGCGTAGACGTGACCGAATACGCCGCCCGCCAGCAGCAAGCGCAAGACCAAGCGGATGCCGCCAAAGCGCAAATCGCTATTGCGCAGCGCCAGTTTGACAACAACAAAGCGCTGGTTGACCAAGGTTTTATTTCTAAAACCGCGCTAGATACGTCGTTAGCAACGCTGAATTCTGCCCAAGCCACACACCGTGCGGCATTGTCGAATGTAGACATCGCTAAAAAAACGATGCTGGATACCGTTTTGCGCTCGCCCATTTCAGGCACGGTGTCTCAACGCTTGGCACAGCCGGGTGAGCGTGTGGGTATTGACACCCGTGTTGTTGAAGTGATTGACACCAGCCGCATGGAACTGGAAGCCAACATCAGCGCGGCTGATGCTTTGAGTGTTAAAGTGGGGCAAACGGCGATGTTGACGATCGAAGGCAGCACCGCCGCCGTCAGCAGCCAAGTGGTACGCATCAACCCCAACACACAAGCGGGCAGCCGCAATGTGTTGGTTTATTTCAATATCGCCAATGCCGCCAATTTGCGCCAAGGCCTGTTTGCGCAGGGCAGCTTGGGCACCGCCAAGGTATCAGCTTTGACCGTGCCACTGAGCGCTGTGCGCAACGACAAGCCAACGCCTTATGTGCAACTAGTAGAAGGCAATTTGGTCAAGCATATGAATGTTGAGCTGGCGCAACGCGGCGAAGTGATGACCAATGGACGCAGCGAAACTGTGGTCGCGGTAAAAGGTCTTACTGCAGACGCGCAAGTGCTGATCGGCTCTTTAGGCGCACTACGCGAAGGAACCTCAACCAAGTTCACGCAGGCAGCTGCAGCTTCGGCAGCCTCTAAGTAAACCGTAGGACATACACCATGTGGTTTACCCAAGTTAGTCTTAAAAACCCAGTGTTTGCCACCATGGCGATGCTGGCCATCGTTGTGCTGGGCCTGTTTTCATACCAGCGGCTGCAAGTCGATCAGTTTCCGAATATCGACTTTCCGGTTGTGGTTGTCACTGCTGAATATCCAGGCGCCTCGCCCGAAATTATCGAAAGTGAAGTGACCAAGAAGGTAGAAGAAGGCGTCAATTCGATTGCGGGCATCAGCGCGCTGACGTCGCGCAGCTACGAAGGTCAATCGGTTGTCATCATTGAGTTTCAATTGCACGTCAATGGTCGTAAAGCGGCTGACGATGTGCGTGAAAAAATGGCTGCCATTCGTCCTAATTTCCGCGCAGAAGTGAAAGAGCCACGAGTGCTGCGTTTTGATCCATCAAGCCGCTCCATTTGGTCACTGGCCGTTTTGCCAGACGACAAAGCAGGCGTAAAGCCGCTGACTGCGGTAGAACTGACAAATTGGACGGATCAAACGCTTAAAAAACGCTTAGAGAATGTTCGTGGTGTCGGCTCGGTCACCCTTGTTGGTGGCACCAAACGCGAGATCAATATTTATTTGAACCCGCAAAGCCTAGATGCACTTGGCATCACGCCTGAGCAAGTGGCAACCGCAGTGCGCACAGAAAACCAAGATTTACCGGCTGGTGCGATTCGCTCTTTGTCGCAAGATCGTGTTGTTCAAATTGAAGCGCGTATGAAGCGTGCTGAAGACTTTAATAAAATCATTGTCGCGCGCAGAGGATCGGCAACCGCCGGTCAAGCCGGCGGGGGCAGCCCAGTGCGCGTTGAGCAAGTGGCACGTGTCGTCGATGGTGCGCAAGAAATCGACAGCTTGGCACTCTACAACGGCCAGCGCACGCTGATGCTGCAAGTGCAAAAATCCCAAGACGACAACACGATTGCCGTGGTTGATGGCCTGATAAAAACGATTGAAGAAGTCAGTAAAACATTGCCGCCTGGCGTAAAACTAGAGCAAATCAACGACAGCTCACGCCCCATCCGCGTGGCAGTAGATAATGTGCGTCGCACTTTGTTTGAAGGCGCTGCGCTGACGATTTTGATTGTGTTTTTGTTCTTAAACTCATGGCGCTCCACCATCATCACGGGCTTGACGTTGCCAATCTCCATCATCGGCACATTTTTGTTCATGAACTTGTTTGGCTTCACCATCAACAACATCACGTTGATGGCGCTGAGTTTGTGTGTGGGTTTGCTGATTGACGACGCTATTGTGGTGCGCGAAAACATTGTGCGCCATGTGCAAATGGGCAAATCAGCTTACGACGCGTCTATGGATGGCACCAAAGAAATTGGCTTAGCCGTGCTGGCCACTACTTTGTCCATCGTGGCTGTCTTTTTACCAATCGGCTTCATGGGCGGCATCGTAGGCAAATTTTTCCACGAATTTGGCATCACCATTGTTGCGGCAGTCTTGTTGTCGATGTTTGTGAGCTTCACGCTTGACCCGATGCTGTCCAGCATTTGGCATGACCCAAGTATTGAAGAGCATGGCAAAAAGGGGCCGCCCGTCACGCTATACGACAAAACGATTGGTCGAGTCACTGGCTTGTTTGATGCCGCGACCGAAGCCATGTCCGATGGTTACCAAGGCATTTTGCGCTGGTCGTTAAAGCACAAGCTTGTCACCGTTGGCATGGCGATTGCTGTTTTTGTGGGCAGCGTCTTGATGGTGCCGCTGTTGGGGACTGAGTTTGTACCTAAGGCTGATTTTTCGGAAACGTCAGTCAGTTTTTACACACCAGTCGGTTCGTCTTTAGAAGTTACCGAGGCCAAAGCGAAGCAAGTCGAAGCGATTATGCGTGAGTTCCCCGAGGTGAAATACACACTGGCAACGGTGAACACGGGTAATGCAGCGGGCAAAATTTACGCCAATGTGTATGTTCGTCTTGTCGACCGCAAAGACCGCAGCCGCAATGCAGATGAACTCTCAAACGTGCTGCGCGAACGTTTGAAGCAAGTGCCAGGCATCACTATCACACATGCTGGTTTGCTAGATGCTGTAGGTGGCAATAAGCAGGTTGAATTTTCACTGCAAGGGCCAGATTTAAAAGAACTGGAACGCTTGGCGCAATTAGTTTTGAGTAGAGTACAAAACGTTCCTGGCTTGGTTGATTTGGATTCCAGTGTGAAACCCAACAAACCGACGGTAAGTATTGAGGTGAAACGCGAAGCTGCATCAGACTTGGGGCTTGGCGTGTCGCAAATCGCATCCCAATTACGCACATTGATCGCTGGCGCAACCGTGGGCACATGGCGAGCCAGTGATGACCAAACTTATGACGTGAACGTGCGTCTTGAACCGCAAGCGCGCGACACACCGCAGGATATTGAACGTTTACCGTTTACTGTGGGTACCAACGCAGACGGCACATCACGTGTGATTCGTCTCAACCAAGTGGCCACAGTCAAAGAATCAACCGGCTCCAACCAAATCAACCGCCGAGATTTGACGCGGGAAGTCGCCATCAACGGCAATGTGTTCAATCGCTCTGCTGGCGAGGTTTCAGCAGACATCAAAGCTATTTTGGACGGCGTGAGCCTCCCGCCGGGATACCGCTACCAGTTTGGTGGTTCGACAAAGAATATGAACGAATCGTTTGCCTATGCGATATCGGCCTTGGTACTCGCCATCGTGTTTATTTACATGGTGCTAGCTAGCCAGTTTAAAAGCTTCTTGCAGCCTTTGGCTTTGATGACCGCGTTGCCATTGACATTGATTGGTGTTGTTTTGGCTCTGTTGATGTTCCGCTCCACACTGTCCATGTTCTCGGTTATTGGTGTGGTGCTGCTGATGGGCTTGGTCACCAAAAATGCGATTTTGTTGGTCGATTTCGCCATTCGCAGCCGTGAAGAGGGCTTGGAGCGTACAGAAGCCCTGCTTTTGGCCGCCAAAGTACGCTTACGTCCGATTTTGATGACCACTCTTGCCATGATTTTCGGCATGGTGCCCTTGGCTTTTGCTCTTTCTGAAGGTTCGGAGCAGCGTGCGCCTATGGGACAAGCTGTCATTGGCGGTGTCATTACCTCGTCATTGTTGACTTTGGTGGTCGTTCCCGTGATGTACTGCTATATGGACGATTTGGCGAATTGGGCCATGCGTCTATGGCGTAAACCTGGCGTAGAGCTGGAAAAAACCAACTAACAGACCTTTTATAACCGCATAAAATCATCGAATCCCATTTTTATTGACAATTGGCACTAACACTGCCAACAAGCAGGAATACAAAACATGAACATCGAGCAAGCCCGTTTCAACATGATTGAGCAACAAATCCGCCCATGGGATGTGCTGGACGCGCACGTGCTGCAGCTATTGGCCGTCATCAAACGTGAAGATTTTGTGCCTATGGCGCACAAAGCACTGGCTTTTGTAGATATGGAAATCCCGCTTGGATCGCTGGTTTTAGGTGAATGCATGTTGTCACCTAAAGTAGAAGCGCGTATGTTGCAAGACTTGCAGATCCACAAACACGAGACTGTTTTAGAAATCGGCACAGGCTCTGGCTTCATGGCTGCACTGTTGGCGCACCGCGCTCAATTTGTTACCACACTTGAAATCAACGCTAAATTAGCCGCTAAAGCCAGCCAAAACCTAGAGCAAGCTGATGTTTACAACGCCAAAGTCATCGTTACAGACGGCAGCAAAGACCTGAGCAGCTATGGCCGCTTCAACGTCATTGTGCTCAGCGGTTCAGTAGCTCAAATTCCATCAAACATCTTAAATATGCTCGCCATCGGCGGCCGTTGCATGGCCATCGTGGGTGACGAGCCAGTCATGCGCGCTACTTTGGTGCAACGTGTGTCTGAAACAGCTTTTGAGACCAAGCAAAGCTGGGACACCGTAGCCCCACGCTTGAGCGGTTTTGTAGAAACCCCACGTTTTCAGTTTTAATGCTTTTAATAAGTATCTCTAGGAACTATATGAACGCACGCCAAAACCTACTTGTTAAGCGACTTGTCCCTCAGCTTACTGCCCTGGCATTGGCAGCACTGGGAGCCAGCGCACTACCTGTACAGGCGCAGAATTTGGCGGACTTGTACCAAGCAGCGCGTAGCTACGATGCGGGTTTTCAATCTGCTTTATCTGCGGCGAACGCCACCCTGGCACGTGGTGAACAAGCCAAAGCGGGTATTTGGCCCACAGCAGGTTTTCAAATCGGGGCGTCTCGTTCACTCCTAGATGTGGCTAGCGCTGCAAACAACACGCATTTTGGTGGTCAAAACGCCACATTGACCGCGTCTCAGCCTCTTTACCGCCCTAGCAACTGGGTGAACTACGAGCAAGGTGAAAAGCAAGCATTTATTGCCAAAGCGCAATTGCAAACTGCCGAGCAAGACTTGATCATTCGCACCGCTCAGGCGTATTTTGATGTGCTGGCTGCGCTAGACACGTTGACGTTCGTTCAAGCACAAAAAGCAGCCGTGGCTGAGCAATTGGCCTCTGCCAAACGAAATTTCGAAGTAGGGACATCAACCATCACCGACACGCGCGAAGCACAAGCGCGGTTTGATTTGGTGATTGCTCAAGAAATTGCTGCTGAAAACGATGTGCGCGTCAAAAAAATGGCTTTGGACCAATTGGTTGGCAAAAGCAATGTGGAGCCTAAGCCCTTGGTCATCCCCTTAACGCTGCCACCACTCGCGCCGAGTGACGTCAGCCAATGGGTTGCGCCCACCGAAACCAGCCACCCCAGCATCGCGCAAGCACGCTTGGCGCTGGAATTGGCACAGCTAGAAACCACCAAAGCCGAAGCGGGTCACAAACCTACGATTGACCTCAACGCCAGCTACGGTTCAAACCGCAGCCAAGGATCAGCAACCAGCACTGCTAGCACGCGCAGTACATCGGGTACGATAGGATTGGCCTTCAACCTGCCACTTTTTGCAGGCTTTGCGGTGCAAAATCGCATCAAAGAAACGTTAGCGCTTGAAGACAAAGCGCGCTCTGACTTGGATGTTGCCAAGCGCACTGTCGCCCAAGCGACCCGAGTAGCATTTTTTGGCGTGCAATCGGGTCTTTCCAGCGTCAAAGCCTTTGAAGCCGCCGAATTTTCGACCCAAAGCGCTTTAGATGCGAACAAACTGGGCTACCAAGTGGGGGTGCGCATCAACATCGATGTGTTGAACTCTCAAAGCCAACTGTTTCAAACCAAACGTGATTTGGCCAAAGCGCGTTACGACGTGTTGCTCGGTGGCCTCAAACTGCGGCAAGCGAACGGCACGCTCACAGCGGCGGATTTAGCGCCAGTTAACGCCTTGTTAGCCAGATAAAGCAATTCATTACTTAGCTAACGAATTAGCGAAGTAATTGCACCACTGCGGCGGCTGTTTTTTCGGCAGCGCCTTGGTGTGCATTGGCAAATTTCACCGCTGCGGCTCTCGCTATATCCAAAGATTGAGCACGTTCAACCAATGCATTAGCTACATCTACGGCTTGCGGCATGGCGTTCACCGCAAACGCAGCGCCTGATTGAATCGCCAGCGCAGCCGCTTCCGAAAAATTAAACACAGATATCCCCATAACCACGGGGCAAGCACAGGCAGCCGCTTCGATCAAGTTTTGGCCACCCAAAGGTTCAAAGCTTCCACCCAGCAAAGCGACGTCACTCATGCCGTAGTACAAAGCCATTTCACCCAAGCTATCACCTAGCCAGACCGTATTTGCTTCTGTGACGTTAGGCTGCTCAACCCAATCACTGCGCCTTGACACTTTGAAGCCATGCTTTTCGATCAGCGATACCACCTCGTCAAACCGCTGCGGATGGCGCGGCACAATCAACCACTGCAAGTTAGAACCTGTTTTTTGCAAATATTGCAGCAAGGCAAGTTCTTCGCCCTCGCGCGAGCTGGCAAACATCACGACAGGTTTACGCATGTTTGATCGCCAGTTTTTGCCCTTTGCCAATTGATTCGCATCAACAACCGCATCAAACTTGAGGTTGCCAAAAATACCCGCCACAGACGCGCCTAGTCTGGCAAAGCGGTCTGCATCCGCAGCACTTTGCGGCCAAACGGCAGCAAGGGATTCGTAAGCAGGTCGCGCCAATCGGTCGAACTTTATAGTTAACCTATACGTTTTTTCGCTCATACGCGCATTGGCGATGACCAACGGAATCTGATGCTTGGCACACGTTGCCACCATGTTCGGCCACAGCTCGGTTTCCATCATGATGCCTATACGGGGTTGGAAATATTGCACAAAGCGCTCCGCAGCCGCAGCCATATCCCAGGCCTGCCAGACTTGCACATCGCCAGCTTGCAATAGCTTTTTACCTTCCGCGCGACCTGTCGCTGTACCATGCGTTAAAAGCAACCGCATACCAGGAAGCCGCTCCCGCAAAGCGGTAACCAGCACCCCAGCAACACGCGTTTCGCCCAAGGAAACGGCGTGAATCCACACAAATTGGTGGTCTTTCGGTTGGTTTTGGACGGCTGGCTGCTGATATCTGCCAAAACGCTCTTCAATATTCAGCAAATAACCCGGCTCTGCACGCCCACGACGCGCTAGTTTCAACCGCAAAAACGGCTGCGCGAACCACATCACAGCCGAATACAGAGACAAAATGAGCTTGCCCATGACTAGCTAGAAACCGAATTAGCAGCCAACAAAGCCTGCCAAACCGCCTCAACTGACGGTGTAGGCTGTGCAAACACACTGACTTGCTTTGCATGAGCCCCTTGAACAGGTCCCGTTCGCCAAGCCGTGTCGAAGTTATAAATCTGCACATGCGGCAAATCTAGCGCCACCGCCATGTGGCTCAAACCACTGTCCACCCCTACAACACCCGCCACGCCAGCACAGCCGCCAAGCGCATCCACCATCGCATCTAAGCCCAAACGCGGCCAGACGACAGCATCAGCAAGCTGCTTAGCCATCATGTGGCTGCGTTGCTCTTCGTCTGCGCTGCCATGCGCCAAGGCAATGCAAAAACCTGCGGCGTTAAGACGCTGCCCCAACTCAACCCAATGGCTCACAGGCCACAGCTTGTCTTCACGCGAGCTGCCATGGGCAAAAACGATGGTGGCTTTAGCATCAATTTTTGCTATATTATTTATAGCTTCAGAGGCAATATTTACGCCGGCTAGAAGCCTATATTTAGGGGTGGAAACAGCACTTCCACGCAACTCATACCGCAGTGCTTGCCCGCATACGATTCGCGCACGCTGCACGGCATGCACGTGCGGTGCTAACGCAATGGCTTCATCCGCCAACCACCGCGTGGGCGCTTCATAGCTAGAGCCATCGGTGCGGTTCGCCATGGCATAGCGTTTGCCCGTGGGTGATAATTTTGCGATTTTTGACACCACGGCTGATTTGGTCAAACCCTGCAAATCTATCACCGCGTCGTAAGGTTCACGCTGTAAATCAGCTTTAAATACGCCCCAAGCTTGCCGTGTTTCGGACGAAAGTAGCGATTTACGCCATTTACGCAATTCGCAAATGATGACTTTGTTGACACCTTCGCAGCGCTGCACCACACCTGCAAACGCGGCCTCGACCACCCAGTCAATCTGGGCTTCTGGGTATGCCGTTTTGATGTCGTTGACCACTGGCAGCGTGTGCAGCACATCGCCCAGCGAAGAGAGTTTGACGAGGAGTATTTTCAACCGATCAGCCGCTTTAATATTTTTTTGCAATTGTTTAGGCAATTGTAGGTGGCATTTAGCACAAAGCGACGTATGGGCATGTCCGAAAATGGCTAATTCAATGTGCCAAACGGCGTATCATTTACTTATGAACAAAGTCGTAACTGAAGCCAAAACTGAAATCGTCAGCAACTCAATAAGCGACTATGCAGTCGCCTGCTACCAAGTGCTAAAAACACATGATGCGCGTTTTGACGGACGGTTTTTCGTCGGTGTCAGCTCCACCCGCATTTATTGCCGCCCAGTTTGCCGCGTCAAGCTACCCAAATTTGAAAATTGCCGTTTTTTCGACCATGCTGCCTTGGCTGAAAGTGCCGGTTACCGCCCTTGCATGCGCTGCCGGCCTGAGCTGGCACCCCAGAACTTGCCTTGGTCAGCACAAGACGCCAGCCGCACTTTGGCGCTGCAGGCGGCGCGGTGGTTGGACGAACCGCTCGCTTGGGGTGAGGCCAGCCCATCCATCACCCGCTTAGCCGCACATTTGGGGGTGTCTGACCGCCATGTGCGGCGCTTGTTTGAGGCGCAATTTGGGGTTTCACCCCTGCAATACCTTCAAACGCGCCGTCTTTTGACCGCCAAACAACTGCTCACCGACACCGACATGCCCACCTCGCACATCGCGCGCGCCAGTGGTTTTGGCAGTGTGCGGCGCTTTTCAGATGCTTTTTTGACGCATTACCGGCTCAACCCCAGCGCCTTGCGCAAATCGGTGCACAACATTGTTAAACCCAGTGTCAAAACCGACAAAAACTGGCCGTCTAGCACTGTCAAACTGAGCTACCGACCGCCTTACAACGTGCCGTGGATGCTAGCTTTTTTCAAAAAGCGACAGTTAGACAGCACGGAAAATATCACTACTGAATTTATAGCTACTCAGGCAATAAATACGCCGTCTTCATGGTCTTTTAGCTACAAATTTAATGACGAATTATATGTAGGCTGGCTTAGCGTTGAATTTGACACCACACAACCCACACTAACGCTAAAAGTAAGCGACTCTCTGCGCCCCGTGCTGCCGCAGGTGATTCGCCAAGTCCGAGCTTTGCTGGATTTGGACGCGGACCCGATGGCGATCAACGACGCACTCGGTGATCACTTTAAACACAGCTTTGGCAATGATGAGGCGGTTTCGGGTATCCGCGTACCAGGTTGTTTGAATGGTTTTGAGCTGGCTGTGCGGGCGATTTTGGGGCAGCAAGTCACGGTCGCCGCAGGGCGTACCTTCACCCAGCGCGTGGTCAATGCGTTTGGCAACCCAATTGAAACGCCTTTTCCAGAATTAACACGACACTTCCCCATGCCGGAAGCGCTGGCAGCGGCCAGTGGTGAAGCCTTGGGCAGCTTGGGCATCGTCAAACAACGCCAAGCGGCGATTGTGGCTATGGCGCGTGCCGTAGCGAGTAAAGAATTGGCTTTGCACCCCGGTGTTGATATTGACGCCACCATGGCGAAACTGCGCGCCCTACCTGGCGTGGGCGATTGGACAGCGCAGTACATCGCCATGCGGGCGCTGCGTTGGCCGGACGCTTTTGTAGCGGGCGATGTGGCGCTGCACAAGGCAATGGGTTTGCTGAATTTAGAACCAAAACTAAGCCCTGCAAAAGCTGCCGCAACCGCTTTGGAAGCCTCGCATGTGTGGCGTCCTTGGCGCAGCTATGCGGTGATGCGGGCTTGGACATCGCTGTCCGCCCCCACATCCAAAGCCATTACTTAGTATAAGTTACTATGATTATAGTAGCAGATTAGGCAATAAATACGCCGGCTACATGCCAATTTAAGTACTTAAAAAAGTGATTTTTTATAAATTAAAATAAATCCAGAGGCTTTTATGAAATATGACCCCAATATGGTTTACGCCGAATGTACGAGCTCGCAAGGCAATTTATATCTAGCTGCGACGGCGCGTGGATTAGCCGGTATGTGGTTCACCGACCAGCGGCATTTGCCCGATGTCTCAAGTTGGCAGCGCCACAACGATGTTGCGCAACTCAGCATCCTCAAAGACGCACAGCAACAGCTGCAAGCCTACTTTGAAGGTCAATTGAAGCAGTTTGATCTACCGCTAGATTTAAGCGCTGGCACACCTTTTCAACAAACCGTATGGCAGGCTCTGTTAAAAATTCCATTTGGCAAAACCAGCAGCTACGGTGCACTGAGCAACAGCATTTGCAAACCCTTGGCTGTGCGCGCGGTGGGCACTGCGATTGGGCGCAATCCTATTGGCATCATCGTGCCTTGTCATCGGGTGGTGGGGGCAGATGGCTCGCTGACGGGTTATGCGGGTGGTTTGCATAGAAAAGAAGCTTTTTTAACGCTAGAAGGCGCACTTCCAGTGCTGCACGCTGCCAAGCAGAGCATGCTTTTATGAAATTTATGGCATCAATTCTGAGCATTAATTTAGAGCATGGATTTCGAGCATCAATGTCATGCATTAATCTCATGAATAGCTCGTTTTTTGATCTGCTTTGTATGCCATGATTGACTGACATGAAAAAACTAATCTTTATCGAATTCTTTGCCTTAGCCGCCATTTGGGGCGCATCTTTTTTGTTCACGCGAGTTGCATCCGCCGAATTTGGTGTTTTCCCAACCGCCGCCATGCGCGTAGGTATAGCCGCAGCGGTGATGTTGCCTTTTTTGCTGCGCAGTGCGCATTGGGGTGCGTTTAAGCAGCACGCCAAGCCGATTTTGTTTGTGGGTTTGCTCAATTCAGGCATCCCGTTTGCTTTATACGCCTACGCAGTGCTGTCCATCACCACGGGGTTGTCAGCCATTTTGAATGCAACTGTGCCACTTTTCGGCGCAGTGGTGGCATGGCTGTGGCTGAAAGACAAACCTTCCGCCTCTCGAATTTTGGGCTTGGTCGTAGGATTTGTAGGCGTGGCTCTCTTAGCGGGCTATGGCAAAGAGGAGGGAGCCAGCTTCAAGCCAGGCGGCACAGGCTGGGCGATATTGGCATGTTTGGGCGCGACGCTGTGCTATGCCTTGGCTGCCAGTTTCACCAAAAAATACCTGATGGGTGTGAACCCGCTGGCAACGGCGACGGGTAGCCAAATCGGCGCATCGCTAGGCTTAGCGCTGCCAGCCCTGTGGTTTTGGCCTGCGCAAGCACCCAGCTTGCATGCATGGGGTGCATTGGTGGTGATGGCTGTGTTGTGTACCGCTGTGGCCTATGTGCTGTACTTTCGTTTGATAGAAGCTGCCGGCCCAGCCCGCGCATTGACGGTTACGTTTATGATTCCTGTTTTTGCGATCATTTACGGGGCGCTGTTTTTGGGCGAGAGCATCACGCTGTGGATGGTGGTGTGTGGGTGTGTGATTGTGTGCGGTACAGCGTTGTCGTCGGGGCTGTTGAAGATTAAAACTTTAGAAAAGCAAGTTGCAACACCATGACTTGGCACGCTAATCTTGACATCAACTACGCTTTTGAAATCAACCGGACTGTGGCGCGCTATGTACATACAGGCCCTTTGCGCATTTTGCAAAGTTTGTATCCTGAAGGTGATGCCATTTGCCACAACGTGATCGTCCACCCACCTGGCGGACTGGTGGGTGGCGATACCTTAGACATAGCGGTTGACATTGGAGAAGGAGCGCATGGCTTGATCACCACACCCGGTGCGACGCGGTTTTACAAATCTTTGGGTGAGTTGTCTTTGCAGCGCACACGCGTGAGTCTCCAAGCCAATGCCCGACTCGAGTGGCTGCCTTTAGAAGCGATTGCTTACTCTGGCTGCCAAGCTGAGAACCGATTGACCCTGCAACTGGCACCCAGCGCAGAAATGATAGGCTGGGATACCACAGCGCTGGGTTTGCCGAGTGCCAATTTGCCCTTTGATCTTGGTGTTTTTACACAGCACCTAGAAATGCCCGGCGTTTGGCTTGAGCGTGGGCGCATTGATGCGAGTGACGACAGGTTGCTTAACAGCCCGCTCGGATTTGCCAGCCAGAAGTGCATGGCATCCATATTTTTTGCAACCGGCTCTGCGCTGACGCGTGAACGCAGAGAGCAAGCTTTGGACGCTGCTCGCGCCGTGTTGAATGCTCACCCCTTAAAACTGACTTCTGGCGCTACTTGTCCGAACGATCACGTGGTGGTCGTTCGCGTCTTGGCACCCTTGGTTGAGCCAGCGATGACGTTACTCAGGCAGGTATGGGCAAGTTGGCGCGAAGAGCTTTGGCAGATTAAATCAAATGCGCCACGGATATGGGCGATGTGAGTTAAAAGAACGCTTATAAGTTCGGAAATAGCCGTTCTCGCTGAGGTATCGAAGCGTCCACTAGTGAACTGACCCTTCGATACCTCAGGGCGAACGGGAATTGCTTAACCTTAAATAGCCACCAATTGCCGTACGCCATTGGCTTTCATGTCTTTGCCTAAACCGCGAGCAATGACCTCGCCGCGCTCCATGACGATGTAATCGTCAGCCAATTCTTCAGCAAAATCGTAATATTGCTCAACTAAGATAATCGCCATATCGCCACGATCTGCCAGCATGCGAATCACGCGACCGATGTCTTTTATGATGCTGGGTTGAATACCTTCAGTCGGTTCGTCCAAAATGAGCAGCTTGGGCTTTGCGGCCAAAGCCCGAGCAATGGCCAGCTGCTGCTGCTGACCGCCAGACAAATCGCCACCACGACGTTTTATCATTTGCTTCAGCACGGGAAACAATTCATACAACTCTGGCGGCACGGGTGTACTGCTGCTTTTGTAGGCCAAACCCATCGCCAAGTTTTCTTCTACCGTCAAGCGCGCAAATATCTCGCGCCCTTGCGGCACAAAGCCGATACCAGCGCGCGCTCGGTTATAGGGTGTTGCGTCTTGAATCGCTTTGCCGTCGAATTCAATGCTGCCGGTTTTGATCGGTACCAAGCCCATCAAAGACTTGAGTAACGTCGTTTTACCCACACCATTGCGGCCTAAAACCACCGTTACTTTGCCAAGCTGCGCTTGCAGGCTCACGTCACGCAAAATATGCGATCCGCCGTAGTATTGATTCACATTAGAAACTTGAAGCACCATGTTGTTATTCTCCTAGCGCCCTAAATAAACTTCAATCACCCGCTCGTCTTGCTGAACCTCATCTAGAGTCCCCTGTGCCAACACCGACCCGTCGCACAGCACGGTGACAATTTCTGAAATTAAGCGAATAAAACTCATATCGTGTTCGACCACCATCAGGCTGTGCTTGCCTTTTAGAGTGAGGAAAAGCTCTGCCGTGCGTGCTGTTTCTTCGTCAGTCATGCCAGCAACCGGTTCATCCAAGAGAAGCAATTTAGGGTCTTGCATCAGCAACATGCCAATCTCTAGCCACTGCTTTTGCCCGTGACTCAAGTTGCCAGCTAGGCGATTAACGCTGCCTGGCAAATGGATGGTGTGCAAGATTTCTGCCAAACGATCGCTCTGCTTTGAATCCAGTTTGAAGAACATCGAGGGTTTAACAGCTTTATCCGTTTTCAAAGCCAGCTCTAAGTTCTCAAAGACCGTCAGGTGTTCAAAAACGGTTGGCTTTTGAAACTTGCGACCAATGCCCATTTGGGCGATTTGCGACTCGTTGTATCGCAACAAATCAATCGTTGAGCCAAAAAATACGGTGCCGCTTTGCGGACGCGTTTTGCCGGTGATGATGTCCATCATCGTGGTCTTGCCCGCACCGTTGGGGCCGATAATGCAACGCAGCTCACCAGGAGCAATATCCAGTGACAAATTGTTGATGGCCTTGAAACCATCAAAGCTCACGTTGACGTCTTCAAGATACAAGATGCGGCCATGCGTCACATCAACTTCTCCAGCAGTGGCAATGCGTGAAAATCCCGCTTCACGCCCGCCTGATTGGGTGTTTTTATCCTTGGCAAGCTGCCTAACCTCGGCGCGCTTAACGCGTTTGTCGCCTTCCTCTAACAAGTCGGGCGTCATGCTTTGCCCTCCATTTTATTTCTACCCGTTATTTTCTTAACGAGTCCAATAATACCTTGAGGCAGAAACAAAGTGACAGCAATAAACATAGCACCTAAAAAGTACAACCAATATTCTGGAAAAGCGACGGTAAACCAGCTTTTAGCACCATTGACCAAGAATGCGCCCACAATCGGCCCAATCAAAGTGGCACGACCACCCACCGCAGCCCAAATCGCAATTTCAATCGAATTGGCCGGCGACATTTCACTTGGGTTGATGATGCCCACCTGCGGCACATACAGCGCGCCAGCGACACCACACATCACCGCTGAAATGACCCAAATCGTCAACTTATATGACACAGGGTTGTAGCCGGAGAACATGACGCGGGTCTCGGCATCACGAATGGCTTGCAGCACACGACCAAATTTACTTTGTACCAGCCAGCGTGAAAACAAATAAAAGCCAAGCAATGTCCCACCCGTGATGACAAACAGCACCATGCGCGTGTTTTGCGTGGTCACGGGAATATCCAAAATGCGTTTGAAATCAGTAAACCCGTTGTTGCCACCAAAACCTGTTTCGTTGCGGAAAAAAAGCAGCATCGCGGCATAGGTGAGGGCCTGAGTGATGATGGAAAAATAGACACCTTTGATACGTGAGCGAAATGCAAAGAAGCCGAACACCAAAGCCAACAGACCAGGAGCCAGAATCACCATCGCCATTTGAAACACAAACGAAGCACTTCCCGTCCAATGCCAAGGCAAGGTTTTCCAGTCAAGAAACACCATGAAGTCCGGCAAATCGCTTTTGTAATTTCCCTCTAGTCCAATCTGGCGCATCAAATACATACCCATCGCATAGCCGCCCAGCGCAAAAAAGAGACCATGACCCAGCGACAAAATACCGGTGTAACCCCAAATCAAATCCATCGCCA
>JAYUJX010000411.1:0-4747 GCA_043764955.1 Polaromonas sp. | reverse complement strand
CACCCGGCAAACCGTAGCTAGGCGCTTCGGCCAAGCGCACATTGCGCGGGATGACGGTGTTGAAGACTTTGTTGCCAAAGTGACTTTTCAGCTGTTCGCTGACCTGCTGCTGCAGCGTGATGCGCGGGTCAAACATGACACGTAGCAGCCCGATAATCTGCAAATCGGGGTTTAAATTGGCGTGGACTTGCTTGATGGTGTTGACCAAATCCGTCAACCCCTCCAACGCGAAATACTCGCATTGCATAGGCACAATCACGCCGTTGGCGCAGCACAGGCCGTTCAGGGTGAGCATGGACAGGCTGGGCGGGCAGTCAATCAGCACGAAGTCGTACTCGTCGGCCACGGCTTCAATTGCCGTTTTGATGCGCTTTTCACGGCGCTCGACATCGACCAGCTCCACCTCTGCGCCCGCCAAGTCGCGGTTCGCACCCAAGATGTCAAAGCTGCAACCGGCGGCGATCAATTTTTCGCTTTTGACGCGGGCTTCGGTAATCGAGGCATTTTCAAGCAGTACGTCATAAATCGTCAGCTCCAAAGTTCGCTTATCGACGCCGGACCCCATGGTGGCGTTACCCTGTGGGTCAAGGTCAATCATCAAGACGCGCTGACCGATTTTGGCCAGTCCTGCCGCCAAATTAACCGTGGTCGTGGTTTTGCCGACACCACCTTTTTGATTTGCAACGCAGAAGATTTTTGCCATATTGTTCTTATAGGTATTACAGGAAGAGAGTTATTTGCCTAATGCCAGCTTGACACCAAAGCCGATGAGAAAAACACCCGCTATTTTTTGCAACCCATCCGTCACCCTTGGATTGGCACGAATGCGTTCTGCCATGTAGTGCGTGATCAACACCACGGACAGGCAATAAATAAAGCCTAACACCGCAATGGTCGCCGCCATCACCCCAAAGGCCACCATGCCTTGGTGCTTGAGTGGGTCAATAAACTGCGGGAAGAAAGCCACGTAAAACATAATGGCCTTGGGATTAAACAAGGTAATCACCAAGGTTTGCCGAAAATAATGCCCCGCCTTGATGTTGAGCAACGGTTTGTCGCCCGCCTTGGCCGTCAACATTTTGAAGCCCAGCCACGCCAAATAGGCCGCACCCGCCCACTGCAAAACATGAAAAACAATCGGGTTCGCCGCCAACAAGGCGGCCACACCAGCCACCGTGAGCCACAGCAAAATTTGATCACCTAACAACAAACCAAAAACAGAAGCGATGCCACCCCTCAAACCGCCCTTGCCTGCAGAGGTAATGAGCGCCAAATTACCCGGCCCAGGCAGCAGCAAGAGCAAGATGAAAGCGATGACAAAAGCACTGTAATTGCTGATTCCAAACATGCACTGAGTTTATACGAGAATCAGCGCGACTAAACCACGCTTTTAGGCGCTGTTTAGTCGCATCCAAACGATGCAGCGCTCAGCATCCAAGCCTGGAACTGTGAGTTGTTCCACGTGAAACACCGCCACATCGGCAGGCAATTCAGCTACTTCAGCAGAGGTGTCCTTGGCCTTCATCGCCAACCAAACGCCAGTATCTGGTTTGAGAGCCGCACGAGAACCGGTCACAAAATCCAGCAAAGTAGCAAACGCTCTTGAAGTAATGATGTCGTACTTATCCGTTAATATCTCAACACGGGCATGCAAAGCCTTCAAGTTAGGCAATTTCAGCTCTGTTGCCACCTGCTGTACAAAGGCCATTTTCTTGGCGACCGCATCCACACAGGTCACCGACACCTGTGGGCAGCAAATCGCCACCACCACGCCCGGCAGTCCTGCCCCAGCGCCTACGTCCAGCATGTTGACGCTGGCGTCAGAAGTCTGCCGAACGACATGCCGATTTAGGGGTGCAACAATCGCCAAGCTGTCCAGCAAATGGTGCGTCAACATTTCGGCTGGGTCACGTATCGCCGTGAGGTTGTAGACCTTGTTCCACTTTTGAATCAAGGCGTGGTAGCTCAGAAGTTGGGCAATTTGGGTGTCGCTCAACGTGAGCCCAAGTGCTGTTGCGCCCTGCCGCAAAGGCAACTCAAAGACATTCGCCGTCATTCGGCAACTGCCTCTGCCGCAACAGCCGTGCTGGTAGTTGCCGTAGCGTCTACAGCATCCCCCCGCTTTTTATCTAAAAAGCCTTTGTAGCCATTTTTTTTCAAGTACACCAACAGCAAAGAAACCGTCGCTGGTGTCACGCCTGAAATGCGCGAAGCCAAACCCAAGGTCTCAGGCTTGTGCTTGGTCAGCGTCTGGCGCGCCTCAATACTCAAAGCGGCTACTTGCGAATAGTCCATCTCTGGTGGCAGTTTGAACTGCTCAAAATGCAGGGCTTTCTCCACCTCGGCATGCTGGCGATCAATGTAACCGGCGTATTTGGCGACGATTTCGATTTGCTCGACAACGGTAATATCGTCTGATGGTGGCGAAGAATTGTCGCCGGAAGCATCAGCAAACTTGCCAGATTCCAAACTCATCAGCGCGGCGTAGTTCACATCGGGGCGGCGCAACAACTCAAGCAGGTTGTATTCGTGCTCCAAAGCTTTGCCAAACACACGCTCAGCCTCGGCTGCAGAGACATTTTTCGGGCTTGCCCACAGGGCTTTCAAGCGCTGTGTTTCACGTGAAACAGCGTCGCGCTTGCGGTTGAAAACATCCCAGCGCACATCGTCCACCAAGCCCAGCTCGCGCCCCACTTCGGTCAAACGCACATCGGCATTGTCTTCGCGCAGCTGCAGGCGGAACTCAGCGCGGCTGGTGAACATGCGGTAGGGCTCGGTCACACCCTTGCTGATCAAATCATCCACCAGCACACCCAAATAGGCTTCGTCGCGGCGTGGCAACCAAGCGTCGCCGCTGTAGCTAGAGCTGCCTGCTGCACTCAATGCAGCATCACCAAAGCCCAAGCTGCGGCATTGCAAAGCGGCGTTGATGCCCGCAAACATGCCCTGCGCCGCCGCTTCTTCGTAGCCTGTCGTGCCGTTGATCTGCCCGGCAAAGAACAAACCGCCAACGGCACGGGTTTCAAAGCTGGTTTTCAGGGCGCGGGGGTCAAAGTAGTCGTACTCAATCGCATAGCCGGGGCGCAGAATGTGGGCGTTTTCCAAGCCCACCATCGAGCGCACCAGCTCGTACTGAATGTCAAATGGCAAGCTGGTGCTGATGCCGTTGGGGTAGTACTCATTGGTCGTCAGGCCTTCGGGTTCCAGGAAAATCTGGTGGCTTTCCTTGTCGGCAAAGCGGTTGATCTTGTCTTCCACGCTGGGGCAGTAGCGCGGGCCGACGCCCTCGATCTTGCCGGTGAACATGGGGCTGCGGTCAAAACCGGAGCGGATGATCTCGTGTGTGCGTTCGTTGGTGTGGGTGATCCAGCACGGCATTTGCTGCGGGTGCATTGACTGTTTACCCAAGAAGCTGAACACCGGCATCACCGGGTTGTCTGCTCCTTCCATACCGTCACCGGGTTGGCGCAGGCATTTGCTGAAGTCAATCGTGCGGCCATCCAGACGCGGCGGTGTGCCGGTTTTCAAACGGCCTTGTGGCAATTTGAGCTCTTTGAGTCGGGCACTCAACGACACCGCCGGTGGGTCGCCCGCTCTGCCCGCTGCGTAGTTGTTCAAACCGACGTGGATTTTGCCGTCTAAAAACGTCCCCGCCGTCAACACCACGGTTTTGCTGCGGAAGCGTACGCCGACCTGGGTCACTGCTCCCACAACCCTGTCGCCCTCCACCATCAGGTCGTCCACCGCCTGCTGAAACAACCAGAGGTTGGGTTGATTTTCTAGCTTGTGGCGAATCGCCGCCTTGTACAGCACACGGTCGGCCTGCGCTCGCGTTGCACGCACGGCAGGGCCTTTCGAGCTGTTGAGGATGCGGAACTGGATGCCTGCTTCGTCGGTGGCCAGCGCCATCGCGCCACCCATAGCGTCGACTTCCTTGACCAAGTGGCCCTTGCCGATACCGCCGATAGACGGGTTGCAGCTCATCTGCCCCAGTGTCTCGATGTTGTGCGACAGCAGCAGCGTTTTGCAGCCCATGCGGGCGCTGGCCAGTGCGGCCTCGGTGCCGGCGTGGCCACCGCCGACGACAATGACATCAAATTCTTGGGGATAGTTCATGGTTTTTTGCTCGATTCTTGGCTGTGCTTATATATAGAAGACATAAAGGGGGGTTAGCCGCTAGCACGTGTATGCCTACCATTTTAATTTACTTCACCATTCTTAGCCCACACATTCCGCATTCTCAGGTTTACTAGAGCGTGAATGCCGCTAATAACTGTCTCATTTCAGTTAACAAACCAAGGTATTTGGTCAATACTTCGCTATCAATTTAACCAGAACTAGAGCTCACCATGCGCCTACCCAACCCCTACCGCCCAGAAGCCAGTATCGTCGCCCAACGCCTCAACACCCTGGCGAACACCCTTGACTGGGCCAGCGCCGCCAAAGCCGCCGCCCCCTGGGTGCAAGCCGTGCGCGAGAATCCGCCGCCGTTTTGGGCGATGGAAAGTTTGTTGAAGGAATACCCGATCTCCAGCGCCGAAGGGCTGGCCTTGATGCGCTTGGCCGAAGCGCTGCTGCGTGTGCCCGACGTCGAAACCGCCATCGCCCTGACCGCCGACCAACTGGGTCGGGCGGACTTTGACAGCGCGACAGATTCGGCTTTGACTCGACTGTCCAGCGCCGCGATTGCCCTGTCCAAGAAGTTTTTGCCTCCATCCGTTCGGCCTGAGCTTGTCGAAGGCGCTTC
>JAYUJX010000410.1:0-4748 GCA_043764955.1 Polaromonas sp. | reverse complement strand
CCCAAGCGGACACTGGCAAATTGCTGCTCACAGGCGGTGTCAGCAGCATTGACGGTGCGGCGGGTGGTGGTTTGACGCCTTGGGCGGTCATTGGCAGCAATGCGGAAGATGGCGAAATTGGGTTCAGCGCCAATGTCACCGCTGCAAAAACGCAAGATTACGGTTTGAAAACTTATGGTGTCGCTGTGGGCATCCAAAACCGCGTGGAGTTGTCACTGGCGCGGCAAGATTTTGACGCTTCACCCGCGATTGCACTCAACGGTATTGCACCTTTCGGCGTGACGCCGGGTCAGCACATCAATATGGACATCATTGGCGCGAAAGTCCGCATTGCGGGTGACGCGGTGTTGGACAGCGACTCCTTGATGCCGCAAATCGCCGTGGGTGTGGAATACAAATCAGTAAAACCGGGGTCGATTGGCTCCGTGCTGGACTTCTTGGGCACAAAAACGACGGGCACAGATGTGTACGTCAGCGCCACCAAGCTGTTTTTAGCGCAAGGCGTGTTGGTCAACGCAACGCTGCGCTCCACCAGCGCCAACCAAAACGGTTTGCTGGGCTTTGGTTCGGGCGCACCGGGTAAAAACAGCCGAAGTATCGTGCCAGAGTTTTCTATCGCGTACTTGTTGAGCAAAAACGTCGCCATTGGTGCGGAATACCGTGGCAAACCGAACAATTTAGAAGCCTTAGGCCGCGCAGCGGGTTTGGGCGGAGGGTTGAAAGAAGAGGCGTGGAAAGACATTTTTATTGCGTGGGCACCTAGCAAAAACGTGTCGTTGACGCTGGCTTATGTTGACTTGGGTCGCATCATTCCGGGAATAACGCCGAAAAGACAAACGGGCGTGTATTTGTCTGGGCAGATTGCGTTTTAAAAAATCACCTTTCATTTTTCTAACTTTTATCGAATTGAGAAACATCATGAAAAAATCCATTCTTATCGCTTCTATGGCGCTGGCTTCTGTGTTGGCAGGCTTGGCGACCACAGCATCTGCACAGTCTATGAATGCAAGCCCAGCCTTATACCAAGCCTTTGGCGAAAAAGCCGGCTTGGTCAAGCTGATGGACGACTTTGTGCCGCGTCTGCAAGCGGACCCTCGTTTGGCAGAAGCGTTTAAAAAAGCCAATGTGGAAAACTTGAAGATGCAATTGGTCAATCAAATCTGCCAAGTTTCTGGCGGCCCGTGCGAGTACAAAGGCCCAGACATGAAGGCGGCGCACAGTAGCATGGACATCACCAAGACCGACTTCAACGCCTTGGTCGAGGTGCTGCAAAAATCTATGGACGCGCTGGGCATTGCCTTCAGCAGTCAAAACCAGCTGCTGGCCAAATTAGCGCCCATGCACAGAGATGTGATTACGGTTAAATAAGGCTAAAAAATTTCAAAAATCGAATTTTTTAAATAACTTATAGTGCAGGTTATGAATAATCTGCACTATTTCTCTTTCAGTACCAACGAGCAGATCGCCCACCTAGTGCTCAATCGTCCCGAGGCGATGAACACCATGACCCCCACCTTTTGGCGGGAGTTAGACGAGGTGTTAACCCACATTCAGCGCGATGGCACAGCGCGTGCTTTGGTGATATCCAGTACCGGTAAACACTTCAGCGCGGGCATGTCGTTGGACACGTTTTCCAATGCGATTCAAATGAACGACCAAAGTCCTGAAGGGCGCGCTGCGATTTTTGATTCGCTCACAGATTTACAAGCCACGTTCACAAAGTTAGAGTCACTGCGTATCCCTGTGATTGTGGCGATTCAAGGCGGCTGTATTGGTGGCGCGGTGGATATGGTGACGGCATGCTGCATTCGCTACGCGACCAAAGACACATTTTTCTGCATTCAAGAAATCAACATCGGCATGGTGGCAGATGTGGGCACATTGCAGCGCCTACCTAAACTGATGCCAGAAGCCGTGGTGAAAGAACTGGCCTACACCGGCAGACGGTTAAAGGCGGACAAAGCGCTGATGTATGGCTTGGTGAATGAGGTTTTTGAAACCAACGGCGAGATGCTGGCCGCAGCGATGCAGTGCGCCAAAGAAATTGCGAGTAAACCACCGATTGCTATTTGGGGAACGAAGCAAGCGATTCATTACACGCGCGACCATACAGTTGAAGATTCGTTGAAGCAAATGGGTTGGCTGCAAGGCGCGATTTGGAGCAATGCACATGTGCGTGAAGCGATTGTTGCAGCAAAAGAAAAGCGCACAGCGCAGTTTCCTGCGCTTGCACCTTTGACGCCGTTTTCAGATTTGTAGCGTTCAATCCGTCGATTTACTTGATAGCTTTTAGCGTTGCCAAGTAAGCCACCACATCTTCGCGGTCTTTGGCATTGTCCATGGCATAACCCATGCGTTGACCTGGAATCAGCATTTCAGGGTTGGTTAGCCAAGCCGTCAAAGTATCACGGCTCCAAACCACTTTGCTTTTGCTCAAAGCCTCTGAATAGGGGTAACTTTTAACGCTGCCCGCTTTGCGCCCAAACACGCCCAGGTGCATGGGGCCGACGCGGTTGTCGTCCACACTGTGGCAGGCGCTGCATCGGGCGCCGTAAATCTCTTTTCCTTTGAGAGCGCTGCCAGCCGTGGTGTTAGATTGCGCTATCGCTAAAGAAGCCGTCATCAGCAGCAAGCTGCTGATGACGATAGGGTAACTTTGCGAACGCATCAAGCACCGAAAGTCAAAGCGCCAGCTGGCAAAGGGCGACCTAGGGCATTGGTCAAAATCGTGAAATGCATGGTCTCATCAGCTGCCAAACGGCCCGCGATTTTTGCCAAGTCTTTGCTGCCAAATGCAGGGATGACACCTAGGTAGGCGTTGATAGCACCCAGCTCTAAGCGGGCAGCCAAATCAAGTACGTCACCCTGGTTTTTCAAGGTGTCGGCTTTAAGAGCTTTGGCGTACTCGTCGATTTTCTTTTCCGCCACGGGTGAGCCACCCATTTTTTGAATCGTCGCAATCAAAGCATCACGGTGGCTTTTGTGGTGACTTTGGAACGATACTGCAATGTCCAGCACTGGTTTTTGCAACAAGCCGCTCAAAGCACCGAGCTGGTAGGCGTTGATGGCTTCGTGCTCTAAGCCTAAGGCGACGTTCAAGATGGCGGCGTCTTTGGACATATCACCACCCATGGCCTGTGCGAGTGCGTCTTTGCCGGCCAACAGTGCCACAGCGCCTGCAGAAAGCATGCCAGCGCTGCCCATGAACGAGCGGCGTGACGGTATGTTTGAAGTAATGATAGGCTGGGTGGCTGTGTTCAAGATCAGAGATTTCATGATGTCTTCCTTCGTGGTTAATAAGTGAATGGTTCATATCGCACTAAATAAGTAACGACACTCTGAATACGAGTGTTGGTAAGCGATTGGATTCAAATAATGTCGAAATTTATTTCATGTGATTTTTTGAATCCATTGGTTTGGCAGATGCGTATATTTCAGTGACAATGTAGTCATGGACGCAATACAAACCAACCAAGCCGACAGTGACCTGATGACACTCCTAGACCGAATGGCCAAGCAAGACGAAGTCGCTTTGAAAGCGCTTTACGACATGACGTCGCCCAAACTTTTTGGTCTGGCGTTGCGTGTGGTGAACAAACGCGAGTGGGCGGAAGACGTGTTGCAAGAGGCCTATATGCACATTTGGCGCGCGGCGGCAGATTACCGTGCCAGCCTCAGTCCACCGATGGCGTGGATGGGTTTGATTGTGCGCAGCCGTGCTTTAGATTTTTTGCGTAGACGCACATCTGAGCGCATGCATTTGACGCAAGAGTTAGATGAATATTTAAGTGATACGGTAGAAGGCGATGCCCCCAATCCGATGAACACGGCACTGGCCAGCGAACAAGCTTGGGCCTTGCAGCAATGCATGAACCAGCTTGGCAACAAACAGCGCGAAGTGGTGAGCTTGGCTTATTTGCGTGATTTGAGCCACAGCGACTTGGCCGAGCAACTCAAGCTCCCATTGGGCACGGTGAAGACCTGGATTCGCCGTGGTCTGGAGCAATTGCGTGGCTGTATGGCGCGGTTTGCGTGAGATTGAACGGAATTTAGACACCATGAATCTCAGCAAACATCCTCAAACTTTAGACCGCTTAGCCGCCAACTACGCGCTAGGCACCTTGCGCGGCGGGGCGCGTCGTCGATTTGAAGCCATCTCTCGCGAAAATGCCACCGTGCGGGCTGCCGCTTTGGTGTGGCAAGGCCGGCTGTCTGGCATGACGGAATTGCAATCGCCCATCTTGCCCACTCCTGCAGTATGGACACGTATTCAAAACATGGTGCGAGCCGAGCTGGATGCCGTAGCTATGCAGCTGGCGCGGCAATCGGGTCAAGCAAATAACGACAGATCAACATCATGGTTGATCAGCATATGGCAAGGGCTCTGGGTATGGCGCGGCGCTGCAGCGGCTGGTGCACTGGCAACCGTCCTAGCTGTAGTGACAGGATTTAGCTTGCGTGACCAACTTGACATCCGCGGTAAGCAAGTGGATGAACTGAGTGCGCAGCTCAAAGTCGCCCCAAAAATTGAATATGTGGCTGTGCTAGTTGATGCAAAATCTGCCGAGACCATGCTGGTGACGTTTGATTCCAAGAGCCAAAACCTAGTCTTGCAGCGCGTGGGCGATTACAAAGAAGCCAACGACAAGTCCTTGCAATTATGGGCGCTGCCTAACAGCGGTGGCCCACGTTCACTCGGCGTGTTGGGTGGTGACAAAGTGCTGCGTTTGGCAACGGCTGAGGGCGAT
>JAYUJX010000409.1:0-4766 GCA_043764955.1 Polaromonas sp. | reverse complement strand
CGCTACCTATGCCAAAAAGACAATGCTTCAAAAAGAGCTAGGAATGACTTTGGTCGAACTGATGGTTGCTATGGCCATCAGTCTTTTCATGCTGGTGGCGATTGCATTAGTATATCAATCCTCAAAAACAGGCTTTGTTTACGCTAACAATACCGTGCGCATGAGCGAAGATGCCTCATTTGCGATTGATACTTTGAGCCGCGATATTCGCATGGCATCGTATGGTGGTTGTGCGGGCTTGTCAACTGGGCGTACGGCTGGGCCAGATGGTATCGCGTTCACAGCTGACGATGTGCTGTCTGACGCTACCCTACCCACCACAACCAGCACCCCGAAACTCGCCAATGTGACCGGTTTGACTGGCACATTCGACAAGCCAAACCCTGGAAGCAATTTGCCATTAACCGAAACAAACGCTGTGATGGGTTTTCCAAGTGGCACTGGCGCAGCAGCAATAGCAGCGCGCAATGCACTGCATACGACGACGCCTACCTACACTGTGAGTTCCAATTCGCCCATTCTTTATATCGCTGGCGGCTCTTCAAGAGGTTTTCAAATCGCCTCTACTGGCGTGGCTGCAGGCCAGCCAAACTTAACTTTCGCTGCCGTTCCACATGTCGGACCTCAAATCACACAAGACGATTTCATGATGATTGCCGACTGCAAGGGCTCTGAATTATTCCGCGTTACCAGTTTCGTTAAATCCACAGGCATTCTTGCCAGCAGCACCAATTTTTTAAACTCGTATAGCCCAGATGCCCTAGTTATGCCTTTGGAGACATCTAGCTACTTCATCGCTACTCGAAGCAACGCTAACACGCCAAGCTTGTACCGACGTTTTTTCACGGGTAAAACAGCAACTTATGAAGAAGTAGTTCCGAACGTTGAAGCTATTACCTACCATTTTGGTGAAAACAACACAAATTTCACGACAGGGCCTATGACCGGTGCACCCACTTACCGTGCTGACATCTACCACGCAGATGCTGCTTCTGTGACCAATTGGTCGCGGATTGTAAGCATTCGCATAGGTTTAATCATGGTGACCGAAGACCGCAGCCAAACTGCTGGCACACAAGCTGCCACTATGCCTTGGCTGGGAACTGGAACTAATAGTGCAACACCTTATACCGTACCAGATACAACTGATGGTCGCTTGCGGCGCGCCTACACCACGATGGTTTCGATTCGTAACCGTGCTGGTTTGTAGCATGACAGAGCAACTTATTGATTTGAAGCACAACATTCAATGAATACACAGATTAAACTGAGGCGTAACGCTTACCAACACCAGCGCGGTATCACGCTGGTGATGATTTTGATTTTTATCGTCACACTTTCGCTGGTTTCAGCAGTCGGTATGCGTGGCGTTATGGTCGGTGAGCGTATAGTGGCTAATGAAATGGACAGAAGCCTGTCATTCCAAGCTGCTGAAAGCGCTGGCCGAGAGGCTGTTGCAGCCATTACCGCAGGCACGCACATGCTGAATTTCACCACACCTTTGCCCTATGGTGGAAATGCACAGTTTTGGCAAACCACATCTAGCTTGACTGAAGCTACAAATTGCACAGCAAGCGCTACGGAACGATTCAGATGGAGTAGTACTGGCACAGTGTGCTCGACTGCTGCATCGCAAAAGTTTTCTCCCGAAGATCCTGATAACACCACTGCAGACAAATACGCCAAAGCCGAATTGCCGCGATACGTGATAGAGCTGATGCCTTCTCAACTCGCTAGCCCAAGCACCACCGATTGCTGGTACCGCATCACCAGCCGAGCAACTGGCGGCACAGGCCAAGCAGATGTAATTTTGCAACTGATGTTTGCCAGAACTGTCAACAACTCAACACCAGCAACCACGCCACCGACCATGGCAAGCTGCTCTTAACTAAAAGCGAAAATTGCACAATTATGAATAAAACTTATTTCAAAAAATTAGTAGCTGGCACACTGTTGGCATTGGGCTTGGCGTACAGCGGCGCGAGCATATCTGCCACATCAGTCGATTTTGCACAGTCTCCCATGCTGACTCTCAAGCCTGCGCCTGGCCTTGTCATGCTCAGTATGGGGCGCGACTTACCATTATTCAAAGCCGCCTACAACGATGTGAATGATATTGATGGTGACTTGATTCCAGATTTATTTTTTAAACCCACCTTCAAATACGAAGGCTATTACGCACATGACCGGTGCTATACCTACAGCACGGCAAATGGTTTTTTTACACCAACTGACATGGCAACATCAACCACTGTGGGTGGCAAAACTTACCTTCGGTGTACCGCCATGTGGAGTGGCAATTTCATGAACTGGGTTGCGATGGCGCGCATTGACGTGTTGCGCAAAGTACTTTATGGCGGCAAGCGCTCAACTGACGCTACTAACAATACTGTTTTGGAGCGCACGTATGTGCCACAAGATTCTACGCTTTGGGGTAAAGAATATAGAAGCGTTCTGAATGACGGCTATAACATTGCGGAATTCACACCCTTAGCATTGCCAACGGGAACGACTCGCCACATGTTCGCTAACGTTACATTGGGGGCTACTGTCAAACATGCTGCCACCGTAAACGCACCAGTAGTCATTGTGTACCAAAATCGTCCGGGTCGTATTTGGGATTTAGTCGCAACAGAACGACTCATATTAGGAACTAATCCTGGAGTCAGCCCTGCAGCCTCTACTGTAGAAGGAACTGCGATAACACAATATCAAGTCAGAGTAAAAGCATGTGTCAAGATTAACAATAGCTATGAAGACTGGTGTAAAGGCTATCCTGCAGCGAATCCTACTAGTTTTAAACCTGCAGGTTTATTACACAAATACGGTGAATCAAAAACGCTAGCTTTTGGCTTGATTAGTGGCACTTACGATAACAATTATGCAGGCGGTGTTTTAAGACAGAACATTGACGATTTCAACCAAGAGGTTGATCCATTAAATGGCAACTTTACCTCTTTAAAAGGTATTGTCTATCACTTAAGCCAGTTTCGCCCTTGGGGCTTTGGTGGTGATAGCTGGCCATGCGGTGCTTTCGACAAACTACAAGGAAACGGTGCCTGTATGTCTTGGGGAAACCCGCTTGGTGAAATCATGTTTGAATCACTGAACTACTTTGCGGGTGGTTCACCAACGGCAGCGTTCACTGATAGGGTTGGTAACATTACTTTGTCGCAAAACAGTCCTGAACCTGCTAGCAAACTAGATTTGAAAATGCCTGCTTGGGTTAACCCATACATGGCAAGTAGTGCAAGAAAAAATACAAATGCCTACCCAGTTTGCGCAAGACCAGTTCAAATGACGATTGGAGACCCCAAGACTTCGTTCGACAGCGATCATTTACCTGGAAGTTCATTCTCAATTGACAACGGCATGGGTACGAATACTGTGCCAACCTTAGGCACTCTTAACGTATCCCAACAAGCTGATTTGATTTGGAACAGCGAATTTGGCGCAAACTCAAAGAACTTCTTTATAGGAGAGTCTCCTGGTATCGCAGACGGTAACCCCAGTGCTAAACAAGTTTCGAGTTTTAAGAATATTCGCGGTCATGCACCTGACGCGACAACGAATCAAGGTAGTTTTTATGGCGCATCGGTCGCACGCTTTGGCAAAGTAGCAGGCCTGATCAACCCCGCTTTGCTAGCTGGCAACAGATTGCGAGTCGACCAAATATCTGTTGCATTAGATTCGCATATTCCAAAAATTCAAATTCCCATGAACGGCAGTAGCATCTCGCTTGTATTGCTGTCTAAAAGTATTCAAAATGGTGGCATTACGCCAGCGTTTGGTGGTTATCAACAAACTGGAGCAATTACAGCCTTTTTTATTGACAAAATGGCAAACACTGAGCCAGCCAATTCAGATCCAACAATTAATCAAGGCAGACCTTACTACAAATTTCGCGTAAGTTTTTCAGACACTGACCAAGGTAACGATAACGAATCAGATGCTAAAGTGACTTACGAAATTCAAGTATTGAGCGCTAACACAATTAGTGTTGGTATGGATTTTTTTGCAAAATCTACTTTTATTGAAATGCACCAAGGTTACGTCATCAGCGGCACCACTGCTGACGGAGTTTACCTTGACGTAGGAGGGATACCTACAACCAAAGGTTATTATTTAGACACCATGCCTGGCAAGCTTCCAGGTTCTGCAATCACGACAGCTGTTAATGGAGTTTTACCTACAGGACCGAAATATTTAGATATTGCTTCTAGATTGCCGCAATCCACTTTATCTGCACCCAGAACATTCACTGTAGGCCAAGCAGCCAACGCTGCTAGTTTTGTCCCTAACGACATGCTGTGGTACGCAGCCAAATACGGTGGCGCAAGTGTGGCTGCTGATGGGACGTTAACCTACAAGCTCAAAAGCAATGGTGATCCTGAGAACTATTACCTTGCCAACAACCCTTCAGCTTTGGGCGCTCAAATGGCGCAAGCATTCCAAAAAGCAGCTTCTCTTGCTGTGGTAACGGCTTCTGCGATTGCGCCTACAGGCGCTAAGGTAACAGGTGGAAATTTAGTTTATCAAGCAGGTTTTGATTCTGCTAAGTGGGGTGGAGAACTGCGTGCCTTTACTGTTTTGGCTGATGGCAATATTTCTAATACACCCCTGTGGCTAGCAACCGACAAACAGCCTGTGCCTGCTTCGCGCACAATGCTGCTTGGCCGTGGTGGCTCAGCCAGTACGCCACTCACAACAGCATCTTTCGGTGGTTTGACAGCAGCAGAGAAAACGGCTTTTGGTGGCAGTATTGA
>JAYUJX010000408.1:0-1326 GCA_043764955.1 Polaromonas sp. | reverse complement strand
CCATTTTGCGGATGTGGCAGCAGGCTTTGCGCAGCTCAATGCTTTTGTACATGGGGTCCAGGCCTTCTTTGGCGACGAACTGAATAACAGACTCATTGTTGGGCGTAAAAATCGTGAACTTGTCGCCCAGCTCGACCTTCATCTGGTCCATCAGCGCCAGCGTTTCAGGGTTCAAGCGACCGGTTTCCAGCACGAAAGCCGGAATGTCAACCTTCAAAGCCTTCACCAAATGCGCAATCACCACGTCTTCAGCGCCCAGGCTGTTGGCTTGTGTGATTTTGCCGGTATGCGCTGTGGCGGCTTGGCGCAGCAAAGCCTCGGTTTCGGCCATTTTGGCGGCAAATGTGGCGGATGCGCGGGCGTTGAGTTCGATAGCGCTCATGCAGTCACCTTTTCCTCTGCATTCACAAAATGCGGTATTTTTTGCACCACATCGGCTTGGTAAAACTCGGCGTAACGGTCTAATTGGCGCTGTCCGGCAGCCAAATCTTGATCCGCCCGCAACTCCGCCACGTCAAACCCGCTGCGTGCCATTTGCTGTAACTGGTCGACCAAAACATCGCCGGTCGCGCGGATTTCGCCTGTGAAACCGGCGCGTTTACGCAGCATCACCGCCTGGGTGAAGGCGCGACCGTCGGTGAACTTGGGGAAGTTCAGGACGATGCTCGTCACACCTGCGAGACTGGATTCCAGCGGATTCAAGTCGTTTGCAATAACCAAGACGCCATTTTGAGGGTTATTTTCGCTTGTAGCCGGCGTATTTGTTGTCTTAGCAGCTATTAATTTCATAGTAAATTTACCAATATCAATCTTTTTATATTATTCAAGATTACCCATTAATCCGTTCGGACTGAGCTTGTCGAAGTCTTGCAAAACCCTTCGACAGGCTCAGGGCGAACGGGGAGGGTATCAAGCCTCTTGCCCATCTTTGGCAAAACCGCCTATTTTAGGCAACTGGTGCAGCTCTTCGTGCTTATCCGCCAAGCGGGCAGCGTTGGCCGCTGTCTTGAAGGGCTCCATACCGACGCGTTTAAAGGCGTCGATGAAGGTCTCATTCCCTTGGCGGTTCAGGCGGAAGGTGTCCAGCAGCGCCTCAATCACGCCCGGCACTTCTAAAGCACCAAACGACGGGCCGACGACCTTGCCAGCCACCGCGTCGCCGCTCAAAGCCGAGCCGTCCGAGCCGCCCAATGACACTTGATACCACTCTTTGCCGTCCTTATCCACCCCCAAAATGCCGATGTGGCCGCTGTGGTGGTGGCCGCAGGAGTTGATGCAGCCGCTGATGTGCAGGTCGATCTCGCCCAAATCGTGCAACTCGTCCAT
>JAYUJX010000407.1:0-4801 GCA_043764955.1 Polaromonas sp. | reverse complement strand
AAGCCCGATATAGAGAAAGCCTTTGAAAACTACCGTATGGCACTCAAGCTAGACCCCAAACACAAAGGCGCGCACGAATATATTGGCGAAGCCTATTTGATGGTCAAACAACCAGTTGAAGCTGAAAAGCACTTGGCACTATTAGCTTCTATTTGTGGCAACAAAACCTGTGAAGAATACGAAGATTTGGCAAAAGCTATCGCTGAATACAATAAAAAACAATAGCAAACTATTGTTTTATAACAACGGCTGCAAGTAGTATCAGGCCTTATTTTCGGTGATAAAACTGTCTTTGAACGTGAAGTAGATCGACGTAAAAAACATCGTCGCCATCAAAAGTGCAGCGGGCAACATGATGAAAGACACGGCTGATTCAGAGCCCGTGGATGCGGCTACCAGCGTCAACACCAAGCCACCCAAGCTAAACACGGCCAGCCACATGAAGAAAAAAACCACCATGGCGGCAAAGTTTTTGACGCAGGCAATGAAGCTAAAAAACAGCGCTTTGATCGGTGACACATCGTGCCAGTGCACCAAAGCGGGCGCATGCCAAAACATCAGCGACAGCGGCAAATACAACGCCATAGCCGCCCAAGTCGCCATTTGAAACTCTGACGAGCCCATGATCTCTTTCGTCAGCTTGCCTCCAACTTCACCACTTCCGCCACCACCCAAGTAGAAATTAGCAAACTGGCCACCATCAAAAAGCGCAGAAACGCCTAGAACGATTAAAAAACCGACAGCATAAAGCGCACCCAGCATCAAAATAGCCTGTGTTTTCTTGGTGCCAGCTCTAACAGCGGTAAACAGCACCGCAGGCATGGGGAATTTGCCATCACTTGCCACTTGCGTGGCGGCCATCAAGCCTATGGTCGCAGCTGGCAATACCACCAATGCCAGTGCCGCACCCACAAAAGGCAGCTGCGACACCAACGAGATCAGCGCCATGAACATGAAAAACAAGCCACCCATTGCCAAAGGTTGTTTAAAAAACGTTTTGATGCCCAACTTGACCCATGCGATGCCCGTGCGGGCTGGGACGACATTGAGGGAAATGGCAGACGATGTTGTGAGAGGCGAGGACATGTGTTGTTGATCGGTGAATCTTTGGTGAATCGAAATAAACTTTGGCGAAACTTCTAGCGGGCTACCTAGCTGAGCTCGTACGGATGCCAAATGCGCTGTTGCAGCACCCGCTCAAAATGCACCGGGTCATGCGCTTTGAGCATGCTGGCTTCGCGTGGCAGGTGGAAGTCCCACAACCGGGATATCCAAAACCGCAGCGCAGCAGCGCGTTGCATGGCGGGTAAAAGCAGTCGTTCTGCAGCGGTTAAAGGGCGAATTTTTTCATAACTTGCTATAAATTCAGAAGCATTATCGGCAATATATACGCCGGCTAGAGGTTTATTTCCATGTATCGTACACCAGTCGTTGAGTGAAACAGCTAAATCAAACAACCAAGTATCATTGCCGGCAAAATAGAAATCAAAAAAACCAGTCAGCTGTGGACCACTGGAAGCGTCTTCAAACATCACGTTGTCTCTGAACAAGTCTGCGTGAATCGGGCCGCGTGGCAAGGCGGCGTAGGCTGAGCTTTGGGCAGTGTGGTTTTGGTACGCCAATTCGCTGACGATCAAGTCGCGCTGCGCATCGGTTAAAAACGGCAAAACGACGGGCACGGTCTCGTTCCACCATGGCAAACCGCGTAAATTGGGCTGCATTCGCGCATAATCTTTACCCGCCAAATGCATCTTTGCTAGCATCTCGCCCACTTGGGCGCAGTGCGCGGGGGTGGGGGTCAGCTCGCTTTTGCCGCGCAGTTTGTTCACCACACAGGCGGGTTTGCCCTGCAGGCTGTGCAAAATATTGCCTACCGCATCTGCTGAAGGGTCGGGCACGGGAATGCCTTTGGCTGCCAAGTGCTTCATCAAATGCAGGTAATACGGCAGTTGCTCAAAGCTAAGGCGCTCAAAAACGGTGAGTACGTACGCGCTTACATCAGAAGTGGCGAAATAATTGGTGTTTTCAATGCCGCCAGAGCAGCCTTCCAGCTTCGTCAGTTGGCCAAGACCCAGCTGGCGCAGTAATTCGCCAGCTTCGGTGGTAGAAATTTCGGTGTAAACAGCCATATTGGTGATGAGAAAATGCCTAAAAACCCAGATTGTTCATTAGCCACTTTCCCGTCATTCCCGCGAAGGCGGGAATCCATGACTGCGACAAGTGGATTCCCGCCTTCGCGAGAATGACAACTTCTTAAAGAATTATCCCGGATAAAACGTATCAATTTGCCCCCTGATTGTAGGCAATGCACAATCTAGGTTAATTTCTACACAGTTTCCACATTGATTTCAGCTAAAAAATAACGTTTCATGACAAAAACCCTTCTTTTGGTAGATGGCTCCAGCTACCTCTACCGCGCTTTTCATGCCATGCCCGACCTGCGCGCCGTGGCGGGCGACCCCACCAGCCCGGCCACGGGTGCGATTCGCGGCATCGTCAACATGATGCAGGCGCTGCGCAAAGAGCAGCCTGCCGACTACGCCGTCTGCGTCTTCGACGCCAAAGGCCCGACCTTCCGCGACGCGTGGTATCCCGCCTACAAAGCCACCCGCAGCCCCATGCCGGACGACCTGCGTAGCCAGATCGAGCCCGTGCACGAGGTGGTGCGCCTGCTGGGCTGGCCGGTGCTGGCGGTGCCGGGCGTGGAGGCGGACGACGTGATCGGTACCCTGGCCGTGATGGCGGCTGAGCAGGGCATCGAAGTCATCGTCTCCAGTGGCGACAAGGATTTGAGTCAGCTGGTGAACCAGCACATCACCATCATCGACACCATGAACGGCAAACGCCGCGATGTGGCGGGGGTGACGGCGGAGTTTGGCGTACCGCCTGAGCTGATGGTGGACTATCAAACACTGGTTGGAGATACAGTGGATAACGTGCCTGGCGTCGCCAAAGTCGGCCCGAAAACGGCGGCCAAGTGGTTGATGGAATATGGTTCACTCGACGCGCTGATGGCCAAGTCGCACGAGATCAAAGGCGTGGCCGGTGACAACCTGCGTGCCGCGGTGGATTGGCTGCCACAAGGCCGCCGCCTCGTCACCATCAAGAAAGACTGCGATCTGAGGCCGTATATAGACGGCTTGCCTGCTATGGATAACATAGCTTATCAGGCAATAGATACGATGGCTATTATGGCTTTTTATACCAAATTTGGGTTCAAGGGACTGGTTCGGAGTTTAGAAGCTGCTGATGCGAAAACCTCCGTTCGGGTTGAGCCTGTCGAAACCCTTCGACAAGCTCAGGGCGAACGGAAAACGCGGGCTTCAGAGCCTGGTTTGTTCGACGAACCCGGCGCTGAAGCTGACGCAACATCTACAGTAAATGACGGCCTAGAGCTGTCAGATCAGCAATTGCCAACTTCGTCAAAAATTTCCACCTTGGCCTATGAAACCGTGCTGACTTGGGAGATGTTTGACACGTGGCTGGCGAAAGTCCAAGCGGCAGAGTTGGTCGCCGTAGATACCGAAACCACCTCTCTAGACGAAATGCGCGCTGAAATTGTCGGCATCAGCCTGAGCGTTGCACCCGGCGAGGCGGCTTACATTCCCGTGGCGCACATCTACCCCGGCGCGGCAGAGCAGTTGCCGCGTGACGAGGTGTTGGCCCAGTTGAAACCTTGGTTGGAGAGCGCAGACCGCAAAAAGCTCGGCCAACACATCAAGTACGACCGCCACGTCTTCGCCAACCACGGCATCGAAGTGCAGGGCTACGCGCACGACACCATGCTGCAAAGCTATGTGTTGGAGGTTCATCAAAAGCATGGCTTGTCCAGTCTGGCAGAACGTCACTTGGGGCGCACCGGCATCAGCTTTGAGGATTTGTGCGGCAAAGGCGCAAGCCAGATTTGCTTCGACCAGGTCGATATCGACAAAGCCGCCGAATATTCGTGTGAAGACGCCGACCAGACGCTGGACGTGCATCTGGCGCTGTGGCCAAAGTTGGAACATGACGCCAAGCTGCGTTTCATCTACGAGCTGGAAATCGCCAGCAGCGAGGCGCTGTACCGCATCGAACGCAACGGCGTGTTGATCGACGGGCCCATGCTGGCCAGCCAAAGCCACGAGCTGGGGCAGCGCATCATCGAGCTGGAAAACGAGGCGTACGAGATAGCCGGGCAGCCCTTCAACCTCAGCAGCCCGAAACAATTGGGTGAAATCTTCTTTGACAAACTGGGCATGCCCGTCGTCAAAAAAACCGCGACCGGTGCACGAAGCACTGACGAAGAAGTGCTGGAAAAACTGGCGGAAGACTTCCCGCTGCCCGCCAAAATTTTGGAGCACCGCGGCATTGCCAAACTCAAAGGCACCTACACCGACAAGCTGGCGCAGCTCGCTTTGCCAAGCACTGGCCGCGTCCACACCCACTACGCGCAGGCGGTGGCGGTGACGGGGCGCTTGAGCAGCAACGACCCTAATTTGCAGAACATCCCCGTCAAAACCGCCGAGGGGCGGCGCGTGCGCGAAGCGTTTGTCGCCGCACCCGGGCATCTGATCGCCAGCGCCGACTATTCGCAAATCGAGCTGCGCATCATGGCGCACATCAGTGGTGATGCGTCTTTGTTGTTGGCTTTCCACGATGGCATGGACGTGCACCGCGCCACCGCTGCCGAGGTGTTTGGGGTGCAAACGCACGAGGTCTCAAGCGAGCAGCGGCGCTACGCCAAGGTCATCAACTTCGGTTTGATCTATGGCATGAGCGCCTATGGCTTGGCGCGCAACTTGGGCATCGACAACACCGCCGC
>JAYUJX010000406.1:0-1334 GCA_043764955.1 Polaromonas sp. | reverse complement strand
GTGGTCTACAACTCTAAACAAATTATTACTGTAATGAAATATTCAATTTAGGAATGAGTTAATTATAATTTCAATTATTTTATGTTTCTATAGGACATCATTCCTGAGGACTTCGTAGAGTGGGGTGGTAATCATCATTTACCCCACATACACAGCAAATTCGATAGCGAGCCGTATATACATTTTCCGTGGGGAAATAATTCTTGTGCATTAGATGCATTGATGACTGCATGGTGGGTTTTGTACAATAAAATACACAAACATCACACTACTGAGGTACGTACTATGTTCGCAAACAATTACACAGAGATTAGTGTGATATTTAGCGAAGTGTACGAAGGAACAATTATTAACCTTGAGGCAAAAGAAAATATAAGAGAAATATTCCAAGGAATACTTGATCTAAATTATCAGAATTACGATTTTGTAGAATTACGAATAATAAACACTTATCTGGAGGATAATTTATACACCAAAAGTGTAGAAAATAGTGAAGCTCCAGCATTACTACATTGGAATATAAGAATAAAACAACTATGTAAGGTTACAGGATGCGACTTACATAACACACTTATAAAAAACGAGTTACGTAGCATAGGGGAGTTTAAACTTCCACCAACTCCCGAACATGTAACAGAAACCATACAAAATGTACTAACTGAACAAGTTACAACATCATATTCATTACAATGTTGTAACCTCTGTAAATTAAAATTACACACAACGATAATAACAGTAACACTACCATATGTGATCAAATTGAGATATCCGGTTATCGGACCTCATAATAAACACCTGTACAATATGCAATTCATAGATAAATCTCTTATATTGGAAGGCACAAAATATGATCTAGTAAGCGTTGTTTACGGTGACAACCAACACTTTTTGTGCAGATATATCCTAGGTGACAATATATACGAAGCCGATGGCATGCATTTTCATGAATTGAAAGCACCCAAAATATTAAGATTTTCAGCAGAAAGTGTTTATATTACCAATAACTACGAAAAAGGAATGCCTGTAAAAATAAAGGGTACAAGTAAAACGCCTGTTGAAATATATTATATGCAAACACCCCTGTAACATAAGAATGCGAATTATGTTTATAGTCCTTTTAGTACTTTACAATGTCAGGGCGAAAAGTTGACATCAAAGACGTAGCACGAGCTGACATCAGACATCTTATTGGCCAGTGCTTCTGCGTTAAAGTTGACAAATATGTTACGCATGGAATTATCATAGAGTAAATTGGTAGACATTGGACTAATACACAAACCAACAGCATGGTCGGCCGTCTTCCGACCGTTTGCAGTCAATCCATAAAGAATGAA
>JAYUJX010000405.1:0-1335 GCA_043764955.1 Polaromonas sp. | reverse complement strand
TATGCATCGGCTGTGGATTCCCGCCTTCGCGGGAATGACGGACTCGAAGCATCAATTCCGCTTAACAACGCTCTGGCTTCTGCGATGGATTCAAACTCCACATGACCACCACCTATCGTGCCGACGATTTGGCTGGCAAACACCGCCATCCACGTCCCCGCCTCGCGCGGGGCGGAGCCTTGGGTGGATGCGATGCTGACAACTACCGCGTCTTCACTGGTCAAAAGTCGCTGAAATTCGGCGGTGTTATCCAAAGTTAACCACTTTTTCCTAATTTTTTGAGATATCCGTTCGGGTTGAGCTTGCTGATTTTTTGGCCTTGCGACCCTTCGACAGGCTCAGGGCGAACGATATTTTTTAGTGTTTCAATGCCTCACACGCCATCAAAATCCGCTCTGGCGTGGCCGGTGCATCCATGAAAACAGGGACTTGGTGGTCGGCGGAAGCGCTGACGGCGTCGCGAATGGCGAAATACGCGCTCAAAGCCAGCATCAGCGGCGGCTCGCCGACGGCTTTGCTCTTGAAGGGCGTGGGTTTGACGTTTTCGCCCTCAAACAGGCTGACCTTGAAGTGCTCGGGGATGTCGCTCGCCACCGGGATTTTGTAGGTGCTGGGGCCGTGGGTTAGCAGTTTACCCCTTCCTAAACCTTCCATGCCATCGATCGTTTTGGCTTTCATATCCCAAATGCACTCTTCCATGGTCAACCAACCCATGCCTTGTACGTAAGCGCCTTCAATCTGGCCCAAATCGATGGCGGGGTTGATGGATTTGCCCACGTCGTGCACGATATCGACCTTTTGCAGCCACCACTCGCCGGTGCGGGTATCTATTTCAACCTCGGTCACCGCAGCGCCGTAGCAAAAGTAGTAAAACGCCTTGCCGTTCAGGGTGGTAAAGTCGTATTTGATGTCCGGCGTCATGTAAAAACCGGTCACCGACAGGCCGACGCGGTCCAGCCAGGCTTGTTTGACCAAGTTTTTCCAGTCAACCGCTGATTTAGCATTATTTTCACTGCTAGACGACGTATTTATTGCCTGACCAGCTATGAATTTAATAGTATCTGGCGTACAATTCAGTATCCGTGCAGCCACCCCCGCCAAGCGCACGCGCATTTGGTCGCAGGCGTTGTTGACCGCTGCGCCGTTGATGTCCGCCCCGCTGGAGGCCGCCGTGGCCGAAGCATTCGGCACTTTTTGCGTATCCGTGCCCATCACCCGCACTAGGCTGACGGGAATGCCCAGACCATCTGCCGCCACCTGCGCCATCTTGGTATTGAGGCCCTGCCCCATCTCGGTACCGCCGTGGTTGACGCTGACCGAGCCGTCCATGTAGAT
>JAYUJX010000404.1:0-4809 GCA_043764955.1 Polaromonas sp. | reverse complement strand
GGCTAGAGGCGTAAATAGCACTAAAAATGAGCAAATTGACGAAAATACGCTCCAAATCAACGAAAAAATAGCCTATGGCCGCTACTGGGGCGCCCTAGAGCGCGTCGATTGCCTGCATTTTGAAGCTTGCTACTACCAGCCCATCGAATGGTGCATCAACCACGGCTACCACCGCTTTGAAGGCGGCGCGCAGGGCGAACACAAAATGGCCAGAGCCCTGCTCCCCATCAAAGCCACCAGCGCCCACTGGCTAGCCCACCCCGCCTTCGCAGAAGCAGTCCAACGCTTCCTGGACCGCGAAGGGCAAGGGATTGAGAACTATATGGAGGATTTGGGGAGGCGGAGTCCGTTGAAGGGGTGAATTAATTACCCGTCATTTTTTTGAGTATTTGGAGAATCACCCACGGTAAAGCGACAAACCATTGGAAATAGCCCACGATTACACAAGCTATCCACATCGGTAATAAGTCTAAAAATGGATGGTAAGCTAATCCAAGGGAGTCAGATAAAAGGGACAGCCCACCTCCGATCAATACTGCTACTGGAAAACCTATCGGCGCAGTTAAAAAAATCATAAACCAGTAGAAGGCTATCGGCATGTCGTGAATACCGCGCTGAATGAAGCCAAAAAGCAGCACTCCAAAACAGGCTGATAACCAAAGAGCTGCGAGAACTCTTCCGAGTCGAGATGTAGGCAGATAATTCATTAAGGTTAATTAAAGCACACGCTGGTGGTAGCTCAACTTAATTGCCAACCCTCAAATGAAGTTCCCTCTTTCCGTCCCGGCGGGGTTGGAAAGGGGGCTAGGGGGATAGGTGGGGGAAACAAACCAGCTTGCGCAGCCACAAAACGCTATAAATATCATAGCTGCTTAGGCAATAAATAAGCCAGCCACAGTCATAAATAACCCCTAAATAGAGCTAAGTCTATCCGCCATGCGGGTTTGCCAACCCGGGCCTGTGGCTTTCCACTTTTCAATCAAATCAGCAGGTAATCTGAGTGACAGCAGTTTGCGTGGATTGGGTGAAATGGGGCGGCCGCCTTTGTTGACTTGGCCACGCAAAAGCATGTCGTCCGTTAACTCTGGCAAATCGTCATACTCGTCGCGCTTCGTCGTGTGCGCATCTACGCGGGCGAGGTCAGACTTTAAGTTAGGGGGCAATGCGGTCTTGTTCGCGTTCATTGGCTTTCCTCATACTGAAAATGTGACGATCCGCGCCACGCGGTACATAACCAATCACGACCATTCTTTCGGCTAACCACCCGTAGCAAATGATCCGTTTTTCACCGCAGTCTTTACGAATGTCTTGCATCTCAAAGGTAACGCCCTTGAAAACAATCTCAGCATCCATAAAATCTAAACCTCGATCTTCCAATGCTTTAGCGCGTTTGGTGTGATCGAAGGTGATTGGCATGATGTTATTGTAGCTACATTAACCAAGAATGCAAGCGTCTAAAATCAAAACCATGCATATCCACGCCATCCATACGCAAGCAGATTACAAAGCTGCGCTCAAAGAAGTATCAACTTTGATTGATATTGATCCTGCTGTGGGCACTGAGCAAGCTGATCGGCTTGAAGTCTTAGGAACTTTGGTAGAAGTCTACGAAGCAAAATACTATATTTTCGATAGCGCCTCAGGCAATAAATACGCCGGCTATAGCCATAAAACGGCATGTATTTCAGCAATAAAATCAGTATTTACCCGCAAACCCCGCGTCCCCTAGGCGACGCAAATTAAGAGTGCCACCTCTAAAAGCAGCCAAAACGTGGCGTTTTTAACGTTTACCCTGAGGCAATGCGCGTTTTTGCACAGACGAGTTCGGGCAAGTCTGCTACCGTACGTAACAGCAAAATAACTTACCGAAATATGCAGCCTATCGATATGCCTAAATCTTACGTTCCGTTGCACGATGTCGACCCGCCACATTTGGCACTGGTCGCACTGGAAATGCGGGCTCTTTGGGAGTTTGGGGCGCTGGTGCCGACTTGGCCGGCGCTGCAAAAAGCGCCAAAAGCAGATGCTAATGCGCATGGCAGCAGCGTGATCGTCTTTCCGGGTTTGAGTGCGGGAGATTTAAGCACCGTGCCGCTGCGTAAGTATTTACAGTCATTGGGCTACGCAACTGAAGGCTGGAACCAAGGGCTGAACTTAGGGCCACGGCCTGGCGTTTTAGAGACGGCGCGGCAGCAAATCACCGACACATTCAACCAATCTGGCCGCAAAGTGAGCTTGATTGGCTGGAGCTTGGGTGGCGTTTACGCCCGCGAGCTGGCCAAGATGATGCCTGAGCTGGTGCATTGCGTCATCACGCTGGGCACGCCGTTTGCCGGATCGCCCAAATCGACCAACGTTTGGCGGGTGTACGAGTTCGCCAGCGGGCGCAAAACTGAGATTGAGCGCTCAAATTTCGACTTACCGACCGCGCCTACGGTGCCGACGAGCAGTATTTTCTCCCGCACAGACGGCGTGGTGGCTTGGCAAGGCAGCATTCAAGCGCCCTGCAACATCAACCCGCATACCGAGAACATCGAAGTTTTCGCCAGCCACGTGGGCATGGGGCTGAACCCCAGCGCTTGGTGGGCAGTGGCAGACAGGTTGGCGCAAAAACGTGCAAGCTGGAAACCGTTTGTCGCCCCCAAACTGATGGGGTTGCACAAGTTTCTTTACCCACGATCCAAGCTGGCGAAGGGCTAAAGTGTGCCATTTGGGTGCATAAACTACGGTTCAACTAAGTTAAATTGGGTTAAATTTCATTAATTGTGCGAAAATTGATATCAATATTGATTTAACCTTGAGATGACGCAGCAACAACTATCGCCAGATTTGCATCTGCTTGCCACACTGGGTAAGCAAAAAAACTTCAAAAAAGGCGCACTCATCTTCAAAGATGGCGACAACGGCGATGGCTTTTACATCTTGCTGGAGGGGCGTGTGCGTGCGTTTGGCTCAGCCATATCGGGCAAAGAAATCACCTACGGCTATGTGACAGCGGGTGAGTATTTTGGTGAGCTGACGTTGGATGGTGGCAGCCGCTCTGCCAACGTGGAAGCCATGGAGCCCAGCCTGTGCGTGATTGTCAGCAATGCGCAGCTTGAGGCTTTCATGCAAGAGCATCCTAAATTTGGTACGGAAATGCTGCACACCGTCATTCGCCGTGCCAGACAGTCAACAGACAACGCTCGCAGCATCGCGCTGATGGATGTTTACACGCGGCTGAAACGCGCCATTGAAAAAATCACACCAGAATTGTCAAAAAATATCGGCATCACCCATTCGGAACTAGCCGCCGACGTGGGCGCTTCCCGAGAAATGGTGAGCAAACTACTGAAAGACCTAGAGGTTGGCAGCTACGTCAAAATGCAAAACCGCCAACTGAGCCGACTCAAAGCGCTGCCTGAGCGTTGGTAATTAGCGTTGGTAATTAGCGTTGGTAAATCAATTTTTCACCCCGAATTTGCTATATTTTTTATATCTAAGAAAGCAATAAATACGCTGTTTAGAGGCATATTTATGCATCCAATTTAATCAGCGCCGTAGACAATGCCTCTGCACAAGCACGTGCCAATGCGCACCCAACCACGGTAGCCGCACCGCAGTAGTCAGACATGGGGCCGGGCAAGAGTGCAACGGTAACTGTGTCCGTGCTTGTACCAGTGGCGGGGTGGCCGTCACTAGTGAGGCGTCCGCTTAGCAATCGGGTTTTGACCTCGGTCACCATCTGTACCGCCTCTACCAGCGCGGCAGATGGCAAGTTAGCCTCGATCAGCGCGATGATGTTGATTGTTCCTGATTGGTACTGCGCCGCTGGCGTTAAGCCAGGACTGGATAAATTGCCAATGCCTGCTGTAACGATGACGGTTCAGCGAAAATCGCCTTCTGTTGCTTCTGCCCGAACGTGATTTTTAACGTCAACTGCGGTCACGCAAGCTGTCGACACCTCGATGGGCAAACCTAATGTTTCTAGCTGCTGAGCAATAGATGCCGAAACGTCCATCTGGCAGTAATTTGCCGCCACAGTGGCGTTAACGATATAACGACTCTGAACCAAGCCGCCCCTGAATGGTGCGCTTGATATCAGCGTGCGAGGTTGCTGCAGATCAAGGATTAATGCCGAATCGCACACAACCAGCGCAAACGGTGGCGGTTGCGGTGGCGATATCGGTGACGGACTAGCTGACAAGTTTGTCCGATCTAAGCAAATTATGCTTTCAAGCTCTTTTCGTAGTTGGCAATACCGTCAGTGATCTCTTTATACGCGGCTTCTGGTCCTTCCCAGCCGTCGATCTTGACCCATTTGCCTTTTTCCAAGTCTTTGTAGTGCTCGAAGAAGTGGGAAATAGTTTTTAGGCGCAGCTCGTTCAAATCTTCAGGTTTTTGCCATTGTGTGTAGAGTGAGCATTTTTTGTCGATAGGCACAGCTAAGACTTTGCCGTCTTCACCGGCTTCGTCGGTCATTTTCAAAATGCCTATCGGGCGGCAGGTGACGACGACGCCTGGGAACAAAGGCACGGGGGTGATGACGAGCACGTCAACTGGGTCGCCGTCGCCACTCAAGGTTTTGGGCACGTAACCGTAGTTGGTTGGGTAGTGCATGGAGGTACTCATGAAGCGGTCAACGAAGATCGCGCCTGATTCTTTGTCCACTTCGTACTTAATAGGGTCGGCGTTCATCGGAATTTCGATAATGACGTTGAATTCGTGGGGGGCGTTTTTACCAGGGGTGACTTTGTCTAAGGACATGGTTGGGTCTCTTTAAGTTATAAAAAAGGGTCAAAACTGAATCAAATCATCAGTACTTGTCTA
>JAYUJX010000403.1:0-1337 GCA_043764955.1 Polaromonas sp. | reverse complement strand
ATATTCTTCCTACCTTTGAGGCTGCCGACTATCGGCGAGGAAGTGAACTTCGACTATATTGGGACTTCCAACCTCGCATTCTTCATATTGCGAGGGGCTCCGGGAATCCATTTTACTTACTGCGCTTTCGTAGGTTACCACGGTGATCCCCCAACTGTTCCGATGTTACCGGGCTGCTTCATAAGGCTCCCCACGCCTCGAAAATTCTTGGTAGCAATCGGAGACTGGCAGATAACCGCCAATGCCATGCTAGCATCGGCGTCATTGATGATGATGGCAGCGGCGGGCAAGCGACCGAGGGATGATCTGCAGGATGCGAGTGGGGTGCAGACATCAACAGGTGAGGTGGCAGCAGTTAAGACATACTTAGAGGACTTGGATGGGGGCCGCAGGAGCTGTAGGGACATGGCCAAGTCTTCGAAGAGGGAAGTAGAGCTAGGCCCAGTCTGGAGGCTCACAATGGGAAGGGAATTAGACATAGCTGGCAGAGGACACGTACTACAGGCTGCGGAATATCTCCAAGCAATCTGGGCAGCAGCACTGGATCCAAGCCTGGACACATCAGGGTTATATCAAGACGCTCCCCTCATTCTGCATATCACCCACCTGGCTGTCGCCAAAGAGAATGCGGCACTGGCTACCCTCGTGCAGGCGAAGTTTGGCGCGGACGGGGACCTTGGCCTTGAGGTGTTCTCATCAGGACAGACTGCATTGACCGAGAAGCCGACACTGAGAGGTCGCAGGCGGATTGCAGACAGTCTCGACACCCTGGGAATAGCAATGAGAGTCTTCTACTCTCCTGCATTTGCTGGCTGCATGGCACCACTTAAGGAAGTGCTCACTGGATCATCCGATCCATTGAAGCTTGTCCCCGATGACCTCCTCCAGCATAGTATCGACGTTTGCTTGGGCAGATGGGGCAAGACGGTCAGGAGCGAGAGCCGATCCAACGCATTCCCGGATATCGTGTTGTCAAGTCCCGCAGGCTGTGCGACCCTTCTGACTGCAATGTTAGCGGCGACATCAGCAAGCCTGTCCGGCGATAACGTCATACTCCAAGACTTGCACTTCCGCACATACGTCAGGCCAACCCTAAGACTGGTACCATCCTTGAAGGCGGAAAAGGTCGCAGCAGCCAAGGCCACCCCTGAGAGTATCAGTTCCTATCACATCCTAAAGCAATTAAAGGTTGTCACAGGCAAGGGTACCTCGGTAGCGTGTACCAAAGGAAAGGAATATCCCAAGCGTCACCTCGTACTATCCAAGCTGTCAGATGAGACCGTGCGGGCGACCATCGACAGGCTACCAGAGGCACTACGGACGTTAGCCCTCGCACA
>JAYUJX010000402.1:0-1342 GCA_043764955.1 Polaromonas sp. | reverse complement strand
AAGACATGGTTCAAATCACGCCAGAATTGAAAGTTTTGGGTGGTTTGCGCTTAGATAACTTCAAAGGCAAGTACAACGCTGCAGTAGCTACGGCGAATGCGGCTGTTTACAACGAACGTTCAGACACCTTGCTCAGCAAGCGTTTGGGTGTGTTGTATCAGCCATCCACGACAACGTCATTCCACGCTTCTTACGGCACGTCGTTTAACACCTCTGGCGACACATACCAGTACGATAACCAAACGGCAAATACTGGCCCAGAGGGCAGTGTGAACTACGAAATCGGTGCAAAGATTGATACCGCAGACAAGCGTTTCACAACCCGTTTGGCATTGTTCTACGCTATTAAAAACAACGAGCGTAACCGCGACCCTGATTCTGCAGCGACACAAAACTTGCTGTCAGGCAAGCGCCACGCCGCAGGTTTTGAGATTGATGTGACTGGACGGTTGACCAAGGAATTGGAAATTTACGGCTCATACGCCTTCACACCGATTGCCAAAATCGACGTGGGTGCGCCAGGTTCAACTTTTATCGATGGCGTGGGTGAGGGCGCAGGCGCACGTTCGTCACTCACACCTAAGCACAGCGGTACCGTATGGGCAACGTATCAACTCACATCACAGCTGCGCTTGGGTGCAGGTGTGAACTTCCGCAGCGAGCAAACGCCAAACCGTAACCCTGGCTGGGCTGCGTCAAGCTTTGTCACTGCTGATGTGATGGCGGAGTACAAGTTCAATGAAAAGTTCACCTTGAAAGCTAACGTCAGTAACGTTGCTAATAAGCTGTACGCTGATGCGCTGTACTCTGGTCATTACATCCCGGGTACGGGTCGCGTTTTCCAATTGACAGGTTCAGTCAAGTTTTAATTGACCGAACCGCTTGAGTTTTAAAATAGCGACATGCTCCAACACATCCAACAAGTTCTCTCCCCTGTCGAAGTGCGCCAAGCGCTAGACCTTTTGTTGGATGCGCCTTGGAGTGATGGCCGGGCCACTGCGGGCACACAAGCCGCACTGGTTAAAAATAATACCCAACTGCCGCATGACTGTGATACGGCTAAAGCTTTGCGAACCTTGGTGGTCAAAGCTTTGGATAGACACCCGCTGTTTTTTGCAGCATCGTTGCCTAAAAAATTGTTCACCCCCCGCTTTAACCGCTATGGCCAGTCCGACAATGCTGAGCCCATGTTTTACGGGCGGCACGTGGATAACGCCATCCGCTTCGCGCCAGATACCGGCCAGCGCGTGCGTACTGATATATCTGCCACTTTGTTTTTGTCAGACCCTGACAGCTACGAAGGTGGCGAGCTGGTGGTGCATGACAGCACCGGCGAGCAGCG
>JAYUJX010000401.1:0-4834 GCA_043764955.1 Polaromonas sp. | reverse complement strand
ACGCTACTTTCCCCAAAATCAAGGTCAAGCACGGGCGTGAAGCTGAAATCAACACCACATGCGCGCAGCTCAGAGGCCAAAATGTAGCCGCTAGCGGTGGCAGCATTGGTGGCTTTCATGGCGTCTTTCATCCACAAATTACCCAAAGTGCGCATGGTTGGCAAATGGGTGAAACCATCGGTTTTGAAGCGTTGCACGCGGCCGCCTTCGTGGTCAACGCAGATGAGCAAGTCTTTGCGCACTTGTTTGATATCAACACACAGACTGCTGAGTTGCGCACGGTCTTGCCAATTGCGCGCAAACAGAATGATGCCGCCAACCAGCGGATGCTTGAGGCGCTTGCGGTCTTGCTTGGTCAGTGTTAAACCGGCAACGTCGATGATGAGTGGGGCATGTTGTGTCATATTACAAGTTCTTTTTAAATAAAATAATGAAGAAAATTTTGCTATATTATTTATAGCTTTTTGGACAATAAATACGCCGGCTATAGGCAAATTTCAATGGCATAAATTAGTTATCTTAAATAACTTTTTCAACCACGCAAAAGCTGGCGGCATAGTCAGACTCATCGGTAACGGTGATGTGCGCTGTCAGCCCTTTTTCTGCAAACCAGTCTTTCAAACCACCGTGTAAAACGATTTCTGGTTTGCCACTGGCAAGTTTGCTGATTTCACAGGAACGCCAAGTCATCGGCATACGCATGCCTAATCCTACTGCTTTGCTAAAAGCTTCTTTGGCGGAAAACCGAGTAGCTAAATAGCGGACGCCGCGCTCTGGCCAGCGCGCACTGCGTGCTTGCCAGACTTTGAATTCTGTGTCACTGAGTATTTTTAAAGCGAAGCGCTCGCCATTGCGATCCAATGCAGCTTTGATGCGACGAATATCGCAAATATCGGTGCCAATGCCGTAAATCATGGTTTAGAAGTTTATTTCTCGTTTTGACTTTATTTGGCTGCAACGATGCACTGCAAATAATCTGCAATGGTGGCTGAATACCCAAGTTCCAAAGCATCCGCAATCAAGGCATGACCAATCGAAACTTCTTGAACGCCAGAAACGTGCTTTAAAAAGGCAGTTAAATTTTGGCGATTCAAATCATGACCTGCGTTGACGCCCAAACCCACTTCCAAGGCAGCTTGCGCCACTTTGGCAAAGCGTTCTAACTGTGCAGGTTGTGCTGATGTGCCCCAAGCAGCCGCAAAAGGCTCGGTGTAGAGTTCCACCCGATCTGCGCCCACAGATTTCGCCCAGGCCATGTGCGCTGGCTCCGCATCCATGAACAAACTCACACGCACGCCCAGTGATTTGGCTTCTGCAATCAAGGGGCTAAGCTTTTCAGTATCCGTCACTGGATTCCAACCATGGTCGCTGGTGAATTGGCCTTCGCCATCAGGTACAAACGTGGCTTGATGCGGCTTGAATTGGCGTACAAAACCCATCAAGTTTTGTAGTGGGTTGCCTTCGATGTTGTACTCGCGGTCTGGCCAAGAGCGCATCAATGTCGACAAATCTGCGACATCTGCAGCTCGAATATGCCGTTCATCAGGCCGTGGATGCACGGTAATTCCCTGTGCACCTGCCAGCAAACACAGCGTTGCTGCACGCGTGACACTGGGTATGTCCAAATGTCGCGTGTTGCGCACCAAGGCTACTTTGTTGAGGTTGACGGATAAGTGTGTGCTCATAGGTTTTTGACTTGTAAGGTCTGACTCATAAATTCTGAATGTCCATCATCATTTGGCGTGTTTTTAAAGTCGTGACACCGCAATGGTAATGCAGCAACGTGCGCAATTGCGTTTTAAGGGGTTGCAAACACGTGCTGCAGGCTTGCAAGAGCTGAGAAAACGGCATGTCTGAATCCAATGCGGTTTGCAATAATCGCCATTGCGCACCAGTCAAACTGCTGCGATCTTCTGAGTGTGCTGCCCGCAGACCACCTTCTGGGATGAGCACGTAGTCGGTATCAATCTGCAAATCTGCCAAATTGGCTGTTTGGGACTTCAAAGAAGGCAAAAAACCAATTTCTCGCAGGAGCATCAATTCAAATGCACGCAAGGCAACTTCTAAGGTTTGTAGATTTTCTGAGCCACGCTCAGCTCCTCTGGCTTCTTGCGCGATGATGTGCACAGTCAAAGCATAAGCGTCGAACAACGCTGGGTGCGGGTCATCTCGAGCTAATAGACGTATCAGCAACTCATTGAGGTAATAACCCGCCATCAACGCCTCGCCAGTTGGCATCACATGACCGCCCATCCATTCGGAGCTGCGTAAGGTGCGAATTTCAGCATCGCCACCAAAAGCCAAGTGCAAAGGCTGCAGTGGTAACAAAATCGGCCGAAAGTTGGAACTGGGCTTTTTCGCACCCTTGGCGACGAGGGCAATACGTCCATGGTGACGTGTCAGCACCTCAAGAATCAGGCTGGACTCGCTCCAGTCGTAGCGGTGCAGCACATAAGCGGGCTCGTCGGTAATACGCTTACTCGTAGCCAAACGAGCGCACCCGTGCTTCGTCATCGGCCCAACCTGAGCGCACCTTCACCCACAACTCGATGAACACTTTGGCATCCATCAAGCGCTCAAGCTCAACACGCGTCTCTGTACCAATGCGTTTGATGCGTTCGCCTTTATCACCAATCACCATGGCTTTGTGGCCATCGCGTTCAACAATGATGGTGGCTGCGACTTTGACCAAGCGCTTTTGTCCTTTTTTCTTGGGTGCTTCTTCTTCAAACTTATCAATAACCACGGTTGAGGTGTACGGCAACTCGTCACCCGTCAAACGAAACAGTTTTTCACGCACCATTTCGCCGGCTAAAAACTTCTCACTTTTATCGGTTAGTTCTTCTGCGTCATACATCCACGGCTGCTGCGGCAAGTACTTCTCGCAAATACCAAACAAGCGTTCAATGTCTTTGGCGTTTTTGGCCGACATGGGCACAAATTCGTCAAACTTATGCTGCGCTTGCATGCCTTGCAGCCAGGGCGCAATGTCGCCACGGCGGTTCACCATGTCTAGTTTATTGGCAATCAAAAGCGTGGGAATGTCGTTGCTCAGCAAGGAGACGACTTTGTCATCCGCCATATTCGAGCGCCCAGCTTCCACAACAAACAACACCAAATCGACATCGCTTACGGCGCCTTGTACGGCTTTGTTCAGCGAACGGTTCAGAGCATTGCCGTGCAGCGTTTGAAAACCTGGCGTATCCACAAATACAAACTGAACCTCACCGCGCGTGTGCATGCCCGTGATGCGGTGGCGTGTGGTTTGCGCTTTGCGCGAGGTAATGCTGATTTTTTGACCGACCAAGGCATTCAACAAGGTTGATTTACCTACATTGGGTTTACCCACAATAGCAATCAAACCACAACGCTGAGACTCAACCGGAATGACGCTGGCTGTTTGAGGTGCAACTGCCGCGCCTAGCATAGCAGTGATGCGAGCTTGCTCTATTGCAGGGGCGGAAACTTCTGGATTTTCAGCATTATATTCGACGCTAGCAGACGAATTTACAGTCTTATTAGCTATATTATTTGTAGCATTCATTTTTTTAATTTAATTTTTATTGTCCGCTTTTACATTTGCTTTTAAGGCCGTTTTGATGCACTGCAACATCACAGCAGCGGCAGCCTGCTCACCTGCACGGCGCGAGGCGCCAATGCCCCGTTCATTCAAATTCAACTCGTCAATTTCACATTCGACTTCAAAAGTCTGCTCATGCGCAGCGCCTAAAGTTCCGACCACGCGGTAAACAGGTAGCCTCATTTTGCGACCTTGCAGCCATTCTTGCAACTCGGTTTTGGGATCTTTGCCAATCGCTTGCATTTGCGGATTGATATCGATAGCCTTAAAAAGACGTGCTACCAAGGCTTGCGCCGTCTCAAAACCTGCATCTAAGTAAACAGCACCTATCAAAGCTTCTAAGGCATCAGCCAAAATTGAAGGCCGTTTTTGACCACCCGATTTAGACTCGCCCTCGCCCAAGCGCAACGCTTCTGGAATGCGCAGCTCTAAAGCCAGCTGATGCAAAGTCTCTTGCCGCACCAAGTTGGCTCGCACACGCGACAAATCACCTTCGGGCAAATTTTTAAGTCGCTCATACAAAATACCGGCAATGACCATGCCCAGCACAGAATCGCCCAAGAACTCAAGACGTTCGTTGTGGTCTGCTGAAAAACTTCTGTGCGTGACAGCGCGTTGCAGTAATGCGATGTCTTTAAACTGATGCTGTAGCCGTGTTTGAAGGCCAATCAAAGGTGTGGTCACGCTGAAAGGAGTCGCCATTTAGACGAAATTTGAAATCTCATTTAATTGCTTTTACCTTCGTACTTGAGCAACAAATAAGCAGGACCCGCCAAAGCGATTTCCTTTCGATAGGCGAAGCTTACGACGTGCTTGTCAGCAATTTTTTCAATGACCAGATCTTTGCTGCTGATGGCATCAAAATATCCAGTAGCTTGATTTTTGTCGAACACGCTGCGCACTTCTGCGACTGAGCTGCCCATTTTTGCCGTATTGACCGCTTTTAAAATGGCTTGGTATTCAATCACTGTGGGAGCAACTTTAGCGCCAACAATGAACAAGATACCGATGACAGCCGCAATAAACAACATACCCAAAAAAGTAGCGCCACGTTGTTTTGATTTCAATTGAGACAGGTTAGCCATAGCAATCTCCAAAAAGTTATTTAACCAAGATAGTTAAGTTATAAAAGACAACTGGTATCTGATCAATTGAATGAACCAATACGCTTCAAATTGCCAAAATTCATCCACACATAAAAAGCTTTACCCACAATGTTTTTATCAGGCACAAAACCCCAGTAGCGTGAATCTA
>JAYUJX010000400.1:0-1348 GCA_043764955.1 Polaromonas sp. | reverse complement strand
CCCGAGCCTGGAAGAGATGCAGTACGTCGCCGCCGAGATGCAAAAGGACGATTACTTCCGCATCAAGAAAATTCCGCTGCTGATCGGCGGCGCAACCTGTTCACGCGTTCACACCGCCGTCAAAATCGCCCCGCATTACGAAGGCCCGGTGGTCTACGTGCCGGATGCCTCCCGCAGCGTGGGCGTGGCGCAGAGTTTGCTCAGCGACCAAGCCACGGCCTACATTGCAGAGCTGAACGCCGATTACGACAAAGTGCGTACACAGCACGCCAACAAAAAACAAGTGCCGCTGTGGCCCATCGCCCAGGCGCGGGCGAACAAATGGCTGCCCACCGTTCGCCCTGAGCTTGTCGAAGGGTTTAAGGCTTCGACAGAGCCTGTCCTGAGCCCGTCGAAGGGCTCAGCCCGAACGGAGTTGGCATGGAGCGAATACAGCCCGACCGTGCCGAAATTCATCGGCCGCCGTGTCTTCAAAAACTTCGACCTGATGGAACTGGCGAATTACATTGACTGGGGTCCGTTCTTCCAGACCTGGGACTTGGCTGGGCCGTATCCAGCGATTTTGAAGGACGAGATTGTGGGCTCTGAGGCCGTGCGCGTGCTGTCTGACGGCAAACGCATGCTGAAACGCCTGATTGAAGGGCGTTGGCTGCAGGCCAATGGCGTGGTCGCGTTCTACCCGGCCAACACCGTCAACGACGACGACATCGAAATCTACACCGACGAGACCCGCACCGAGGTGGCGATGACCTGGTACGGCCTGCGCCAGCAAACCGAAAAGCAGATGATTGATGGGGTGATGCGCCCTAGCCGTTGTCTGGCGGACTTTATTACACCCAAACTAGGCGACAAAGGCGGCAAGCTAGATTACATCGGTTTGTTCGCCGTGACAGCGGGTATTGGTGCGGAAAAGAAGGAAAAAGCCTTCCAAGCTGATTTGGACGACTACTCCAGCATCATGTTCAAAGCCCTCGCCGACCGCTTGGCCGAAGCCTTTGCCGAGTGCATGCACCAGCGCGCGCGGACTGATTTGTGGGGCTACGCGCCCGACGAAACGCTTAGTCACGAAGACATGATCGGTGAAAAATACAAAGGCATCCGTCCTGCACCAGGCTACCCTGCCTGTCCTGACCACAGCGTCAAAGCCGAGATGTTCGAGCTGCTGCAGTGCCAAGACATCGGCATGAGCTTGACCGAGAGCCTGGCGATGCTGCCAGCGGCCAGCGTCAGCGGCTTCTTCATGGCGCATCCTGACGCAACTTACTTCAACGTCGGTAAGATTGGTGATGACCAGTTAAAAGACATGGTTGAGCGGCGCGGTGTGGTGGAGAAGGATTTGTCGCGACTG
>JAYUJX010000399.1:0-1356 GCA_043764955.1 Polaromonas sp. | reverse complement strand
GTGTGGGTTGCCGTTGAACTTATCCGATTCTAAGGTCATGTTTAGCGATGACGCATCGAGCTGCGTGTATTGCCAAGGCTGCAAAAAACCATCGCCATGAATGGGGTAGGGCATGCCTGCCGCATTGGGGGCGACTGAGTAAAGTTTTTCATCAACGACAAATCCGCCGTTGCTGATGCGATTCGACCACGGTACCAAGGGGTAAGAAGCTTGCGCGACGCGCAGCGGGTCAGCGGGGTAGTCCATACCGTCCCAGGAGCGGAACAGGTCAAAGGGTTCAAAATCAGTACGATCTAGTCGCCAAGCCGCTACTGAACCACCCAATGTAGGCAGTAGCCCAAGTTTTTGTACGCAAGCGTTGCCTTGTTGTTCTAGCCAGATGGTGCTGTGGGCAGATGCGGTCAAATCGATCACCAGCTGAAAATCTTTCCGGGGTTCATGATGTTGTCAGGGTCAAGCGCGTGTTTGATGGTGCGCATCATGTTGACCGCGCCTAAGCCGGTCTCGGTTTTCAGGTAATCCATTTTGTGCAAGCCAATGCCGTGCTCGCCCGTGCAGGTGCCTTCCAAGCGCAGGGCGCGGGCAACGAGTTGGTCGTTCAAAGCGTCGGCGGTTTCACGTTCTTGCGGGTTATTCGGGTCAATCAAATAACCGAAATGAAAATTGCCATCACCTACGTGACCGACCAAAAAGTAGGGAATGCCGCTGGCATCGACTTCGGCTACCGATTCCAGCAAGCAGTCTGCCAGTTTGGAAATCGGCACACAGGTGTCGGTAGAAATAGCTCGGCAACCGGGTTTGGACTGGATGGCAGCAAAGTAAGCGTTGTGCCGCGCCGTCCATAGCTTGGTGCGGGCTTCGGGCGTGGTTGCCCAGTCAAACGATGTGCCACCGTGCTCAGAGGCGATGTCTTGCACCAGCTCGGCTTGCTCTTTCACGCCGGCGGGTGAGCCGTGGAACTCCATCAGCAACATCGGTGCTTCTTCTAGGTTGAGCTTGGAATAAGCGTTGACCATGCGGACTGAGTTGATGTCGATCAACTCCACCCGCGCAATCGGGATGCCCATTTGGATGATTTGAATCGTGGTGTGCACGGCAGCTTCAATGCTGGGGAAGGAGCAAACGGCGGCGGAAATGGCTTCCGGCAAAGGGTAGAGCCGGAGTGTGATTTCCGTCATCACGCCCAGCGTACCTTCCGAGCCGACCATGAGCCGCGTCAAATCGTAGCCCGCCGATGATTTTTTAGCACGGGTGCCGGTGCGAATCACCTCGCCGCTGGCGGTGACGACTTCCAGCGCCAGCACGTTTTCGCGCATCGTGCCATAGCGCACCGCGTTGGTACCGCTGGCGCGGGTG
>JAYUJX010000398.1:0-1357 GCA_043764955.1 Polaromonas sp. | reverse complement strand
CAAGCCCTTGCTTTTCACTTCGTCATAGCCAGAAATCAGTGTCCCTGTGCTTGGCCACATCCAAGGAATATCGTCTTCAGGAGCGGTGGCGGCAGTTAATGGTGGCAGGGGCGGCAATGGCGTGGCTGTAGGGGCTGGCGCGGCTACAACTGGTGGTTTTGTTACAGTGCCGTTGCTATCAAGCGGAACAACACGAAGCACTTGCCCAACTTCAATTTGATTGGCACTTTCTAAATTGTTCCACTTCACAATGTCGCGCCAATTTTGGCTGGTGTTGCGACCAATTTGCATCACGGTGTCACCCGGCTTAACGGTGTAGTAGCCAGGTTTTCCTGCGTGTTGAGAATTCATCAAATTCGGCAGTGGCTTGCTATCAATCGGTGCAAATGCTGGTGCATCAACGCTCGGTTTGGTAACGGCAACGTTGTTTCCGGTACTGCGATCAACCACTGGTGCACGCGTTGGCATCGGTGTGGAGCAAGCTGCTAACTGTAAAACTGCTACCGACAGCAAAGCCAGCGAACTGATTTGCACGAAGCGTTGCATCTTTGATAGCTTTTGAATCATCTGAATCATCTTTTTCACCTAACTAAATTTCTAAGCAGTTTTTATGCAGCTATGACTGGTTTGGTTCAGAAACGAGTCATAAAGTTCAAGCCAGGCTTAAATTACACCTGATTTTAAGGGCACAAACTGCACTAACTCCAACACTGTACGCTTCAACCCTGCTTCAGTTTTATCTATAACGACCAAAGACTGCTCTCCAGCCACTTTATTTGTAACAGGTGCAACAATTCGCCCCCCAATTGCCAGTTGGTCGACCCAAGCCTGCGGAATCGCGTCCCCACCCGCTGCGGCAATGATGCCGGTGTACGGCGCACCTTTGGGGAAACCCAGCATACCGTCGCCAAACAGCAAATGCGTGTTTTTGATGCGAAACGGTCTGAAATTTTCTCGTGCTTTTTCGTATAAGCCCGCCACCCGCTCAATGCTGTAAACCTCATGCGCGATATGGCTGAGTACCGCAGCTTGGTAGCCGCAGCCCGTGCCAATTTCCAAAACGCGACCCAAATTCCCCGTTTTGCCCTCAAACAGCAGCTCAATCATGCGTGCCACGACGTTTGGCTTAGAAATCGTTTGCCCCCAACCAATCGGCAGGCTGGTATCTTCATAAGCTTGATTCGCCAAGGCGGTATCGACAAAACTGTGCCTGTGCGTAGTTTGCATAGCGTTCAGCACGCGTGCGTCAGTGATGCCATGGCTGGCCAATTTGCTCACCATACGGGCGCGAAACGTGATGGAATCCATGCCCAAACCCATAGGAGCAGCTGGCGCGCGCGGCACCGGCTTGACTAAG
>JAYUJX010000397.1:0-1358 GCA_043764955.1 Polaromonas sp. | reverse complement strand
CAAGCCCTTGCTTTTCACTTCGTCATAGCCAGAAATCAGTGTCCCTGTGCTTGGCCACATCCAAGGAATATCGTCTTCAGGAGCGGTGGCGGCAGTTATTGGTGGCAGGGGCGGCAATAGCGTGGCTGTAGGGGCTGGTGCGGCTACAACTGGTGGTTTTGTTACAGTGCCGTTGCTATCAAGCGGAACAACACGCAGCACTTGCCCAACTTCAATTTGGTTGGCACTTTCTAAATTATTCCACTTCACAATGTCGCGCCAATTTTGGCTGGTGTTGCGACCAATTTGCATCACGGTGTCACCCGGCTTCACCGTGTAATAGCCCTGCTTACCAGCGTGCTGAGAATTCATCAAATTGGGCAAAGGCTTGCTGTCAATAGGCGCAAACGCTGGCGCATCAATGTTTGGTTTGTTGATGTTGTTCACATTACCCGTACTGCGATCAACCACTGGTGCACGTGTAGGCATCGGTGTGGAGCAAGCTGCTAACTGCAAAACAGCTACCGACAGCACAGCCAACGAACTGATTTGCGCGAAGCGTTGCATCTTTGATAGCTTTTGAATCATCTGAATCATCTTTATTACCTAACTAAATTTTTACGAAGCTATGACTGGTTTGGTTCAGAAAAGAGTCATAAAGTTCAAGCTGAGCCGACTACTGAACTTATGCAACACCCGATTTTAAGGGCACAAACTGCACCAGCTCCAACACTGTACGCTTCAACCCAGCTTCAGTTTTATCTATAACGACCAAAGACTGCTCTCCAGCCACTTTATTTGTAACAGGCGCAACAATTCGCCCTCCCATCGCTAACTGGTCAACCCAAGCCTGCGGAATCGCATCACCACCAGCTGCAGCGATGATGCCAGTGTATGGCGCACCCTTGGGGAAGCCCAACATACCATCGCCAAACAACAAATGCGTATTTTTGATGCGAAAGGGTCTGAAATTCTCCCGCGCTTTTTCGTACAAACCCGCCACCCGTTCAATACTGTAAACCTCGTGGGCGATGTGACTCAGCACTGCTGCCTGATAGCCGCAGCCCGTGCCGATTTCCAAAACACGTCCCAAATTACCAGTTTTACCCTCAAACAACAGCTCTATCATGCGCGCCACGACGTTTGGCTTAGAAATCGTTTGCCCCCAGCCAATCGGTAGGCTGGTGTCTTCATAAGCTTGATTCGCCAAAGCGGTATCAACAAAACTGTGCCTGTGCGTAGTTTGCATAGCGTTCAGCACGCGTGCGTCGGTGATGCCTTGGCTGGCCAATTTGCTCACCATACGGGCGCGAAACGTGATGGAATCCATGCCCAAACCCATAGGAGCAGCTGGCGCGCGCGGCACCGGCTTGACTAAG
>JAYUJX010000396.1:0-1363 GCA_043764955.1 Polaromonas sp. | reverse complement strand
CGGCACGCAAGTCACCGGTCTCTAAAAGAAACTCAACGGTTCCCGCGCCCACATAGCCCGCCGCCAAGGTCAGCTCCACCGCGCAGCGCCCCATGCGTTCGCGCAGTGCTGCATCCACCGCTGGGCTGGGCGACTCTTCAATGATTTTCTGGTGTCGTCGCTGCACCGAGCAATCCCGCTCGCCCAGATGGATGCAATGCCCGTGCTGGTCGGCAAAAATCTGCACCTCCACATGGCGTGGCTGCAAGAGCGCCCGCTCCATCAGCAACTCCGCACTGCCAAAGGCCGCCAGCGCCTCCGAGCGCGCACTGTGCAAAGCCGCCATCAAAGCGGATTCTTCCAGCACCAAGCGCATGCCACGTCCGCCGCCACCAGCCGCGGCTTTGACCATCAGCGGGTAGCCGATACGCTTGGCTTCTGTTGCAAAGCGCACATCCGATTGCCCATCTGCCTCGTCGCTGCCGTTGTACCCTGGCAGGCAGGGCACGCCGCGTGACAAGGCCAGTTGTTTGGCGCGTGATTTGTTGCCCAGCGCTTGAATGGCGCTCGCTGGTGGTCCGACCCAGGTCAGACCCGCATCCACCACCGCCTGTGCAAAGTCTGCGTTTTCGCTCAAAAAGCCGTAACCCGGGTGGACCGCATCGGCCCCCGCTGCACGGGCGGCTGCGATGAGTTTGTCGATACGCAAATACGACTCGGCCGAGGTGTTGCCACCCAAGGCCACCGCGCAGGTCGCCTCGCGCACATGCAAGGCCTGGGCATCCGCGTCGGAATACACCGCGACCGTTTCTATCCCCATGCGTTGTGCGGTGCGAATCACACGTCGTGCGATTTCGCCACGGTTGGCGATGAGCAGTTTTTTAATGACAGGCATGTGATGATGGATTTTTTATGCTTGCTTAGGCGGCTTCTTCGCAATCCCCATGATCTTGGCCAAAATACCCAGCATCACCTCGTCCGCACCACCACCAATCGAACCCAAGCGCCCGTCGCGGAACATGCGTGAGACCTTGTTTTCCAGCGTGTAACCCATGCCACCCCAAAACTGCAGGCAGCCGTCGGGCACGATGCGATTCAGCCGCCCGGCCTTGAGTTTGGCCATGGACGCCAGCTCCGTCACATCCTGCCCCTGCACGTACAGTTCGCAGGCGCGGTAGGTCAAGGCGCGCAGGCTTTCCACCTCGGTTTTCATCTCCGCCAGTTTGAATTGCACCCATTGCTGGTCCGCCAGCGTTGCGCCAAACAGTTTGCGCTCTTGTGCCCATTCCACTGTCCAGTCAATGCAGTTGGTCAGGCTTTGCAACCCACTGCCAGCCGCCCACAGCCGCTCTTCCTGAAACTGCATCATCTGGTACATAAAGCC
>JAYUJX010000395.1:0-1364 GCA_043764955.1 Polaromonas sp. | reverse complement strand
TACATGAGTGGTCAGCGTTACGTGTTAGACGGACGCCGCAGACACCTGTGGAAGCATCATTGAAGGCTATGGGTCCGTAGCGTCCGGTAAGGATGGTTTTGAGTTCATCGCGTAGTGTACGGGAGCAAGTGACGTACCATCTATCGTCGACATGCATGTTGAGGGTCAGTGAGTCGGTGGGATTGTCGGGACATTGCTTATAAAAGCTGTGGTGGTCAGAGGGTGTTGGGTGAAAGCCAGCAGATGTTAGGAGGTTGATGAGGTCTTTGTCGTATTCGTGGTTGGCTTGCTTTATACCATAGCAACAGCAAGTGATTTCTGCGAGCTTGTTGGCGAGGGGACTAGGGAGGTCGGCCGGGAGGATCGCAATTAGCTGGTGGCCGTTGGTCATCTCGCGTGTGAGCTTGTTGTGGAGGAAGGCGCCTGGAAAATCGAAGTCTCCAAGGAGGAGCTGGTCGAGGCAGTTACAGTGTGCAGCATCGGCGAGGTAGGAGCTGAGGATGAAGGCACGATTGGTTGTGTCGGAGGTTCCTGCGTATGTATCGTTGTAGGATTCACGTGGTTGGCGGCTACCGTCGATGGCGAGGCGAGCAGTGACAATGCCGTTGGATTTCTTCTTGATCAGCATTTGACTACGTAGGAAGATGGCTTTGGATTCGACACTGGAACGAGGAATGAGTTGAAGGGACTGGTAGGTGTCAAAATGTTTTCCCAGTTCCTTTGCTATTCCTGCAGCAATGTCGGAGGCAGGTAGGAGCTGCGAGGCTTTACGAATGGACATTTCAGCACGTTGGGGGGTAAGCGGTTGGGGTTCAAGAAGTGTGTGTCGATTGTTGAGGGGAATAGTTGGAGGATTGTCTATACGGTGCTGGCGATTGCGAGCTGCGGCGAGTTTAGCATTGTCGAGTTTACGTTGGGCAGCGTTGATGTACGCGGAGGGAGGGGGTAAAGGAGGGGGGACCAGTGTCGAGGGTAGAGAATAACAGCCTCGCCAGAAGTTGGTGGGATGTGTGGCACGGGATGAGCGACGCAGTGGTGTCAGGGGGGGTGACGTGAGTGCGGAGGGAGTGGGGATGGGATTGTAGTTGGTTGAAGCGGAGGTGTGGTTCGGCGAGGGGGCTGGGATGGGGGCTGCGGGGACGGGGACGAGGGCTGCGGGGACGGGGGCTGCGGGGGCGGGAACGGGGGCGGGTAGGCGGTTGGTTGGAGGGGATGGGGTCAGGGCTGAGGGGGAAGAAGGAGGAGACGGGGCGGGTGGGTGGAGAGGGGTAGTGGGGTCTGGAGGGATCGAGAGAGGAACGGGGGTGAAGGGCGGATGAGGGACGGTGAATGGGGGGTTGGAGGGTGGGACTGCGGCTGTTGCC
>JAYUJX010000394.1:0-4915 GCA_043764955.1 Polaromonas sp. | reverse complement strand
ATTCTGGGCGCAGCCGCATGGGGTTTTGTCGACCATCCCAGTGGTTAAAGTCGCCAATCACGCTCACGCGTGAAGCATTGGGTGCCCAAACTGCAAAGCCCGTTCCCTTCACGCCATTCAGCACAAAGGGATGCGCGCCCAAGACTTCATAAGGGCGTAAATGCGTGCCCTCGGCAAGTAGCCAAACATCAAGATCACTCAACAATGGCGAAATAGGGTCTGTATCATCTTTGGGATTAGGCATAGCACGACCTCATTTCGAAGTAATTGTTGATGACTCTTTACGGTAGCTTTGATGTTGAGTTTATGGTGTATCCGACTCAATATGCCAGATTTGGCGCGCATATTCTCGAATGGTTCGGTCTGACGAGAAAGCGCCCATTCCTGCGACGTTGGCAATAGCGCGCTCGCACCATTGGGCCGGTGTGCGATACAGGTCATCGACCCGCAATTGCATCTCTACGTACGACGCATAATCCGCCAGTAGCATGTAGTGATCACCACCACCGATCAATGAATCCGCCAACGAGCCATATCGATGCGGTTCTTCGGGCGAAAATAGACCGCCGGCAACAGCATCTAAAACTGATTTCAATGCTGGCAAGCTGTCGTAATAGTGTCTTGATACATAACCGCTTTGACGCAAGGCTTGCACTTCTGGCGTTTTCAAGCCAAAGATGAAAATATTGTCATCCCCCACGTTTTGCCTGATTTCAATGTTCGCACCATCGTCGGTGCCAATGGTTAAAGCGCCATTCAGCGCGAGTTTCATGTTGCCAGTACCAGAAGCTTCGGTGCCAGCAGTTGAAATTTGCTCTGACAAGTCAGCGCCCGGCATGATGATTTCAGCGACAGAAACGCCATAGTTGGGAATAAATACCAATTTGAGTTTGTCACCCACACGCGGGTCGTTGTTAATCACGTTTCCCACATCATGAATCAACCGAATGATAGATTTAGCCGTGTGGTAACTTGATGCGGCTTTACCAGCAAAAATAACGGTTCTAGGCACCCATGCTGCATCTGGATTGGCAAGGATCGCTTGATACCGTGTGATGACGTGAAGTACATTCAACAGTTGGCGCTTGTATTCATGAATACGCTTGACTTGGACGTCAAATAAGCTGTCTGGGTTGACCTTGACGCCCGCTGTGCGCTCAATATAAGCGGCTAGGCGGGTTTTGTTTGCCCGCTTGATCGTCATGAACGACTTTTGAAACGCTGCGTCACTCTTGAGGGCGTTTAAACCTTGAAGTTGATCAAGATTCAATCGCCATGACTTACCTAATGTGCTGTCCAGCAGGACTGAAAGCTCAGGATTAGCTTGCGCCAACCAACGACGTGGCGTGACGCCATTGGTCATGTTGGTGAAACGCTCTGGCCAGATGCTGGCGAAGTCAGCAAAAATGGTCTGTACGAGCAAATCCGAATGCAAAGCCGAAACGCCATTGACTTTGTGACTGCCGACAATAGATAAATTTGCCATGCGCACGCGTCGTTCGCCCTGCTCGTCAATCAACGATAAACGCGATAAAAAGGCATCATCGTTGGGTCGATGACGCGCTGCTATCTCAAGGAATTCTTTGTTGATTTGGAAAATAATCTCTAAATGACGCGGTAACACATGCTGCATCAGCGCAACAGGCCAAGTCTCTAAAGCCTCAGGCATCAAGGTATGGTTGGTGTAGGAGAAGGTTTTGCAACACAAAGCCCAAGCCGTGTCCCATGCCATAGAGTGCTCATCGCACAGCACACGCATCAATTCCGCCACACCAATCGCAGGGTGGGTGTCATTCAGGTGGATGGCGACTTTATCTGCTAGATTTTCAAGAGTTGGATGTTCTTTTAAATGGCGGTTGATTAAATCTTGAATCGATGCCGATACAAAAAAGTACTCTTGTTTTAATCGCAGCTCACGACCAGCTGGTGTGCTGTCGTTGGGGTAGAGCACCCAAGAAATGTTTTCGTACTCATTTTTTGCACTGGCCGCGCGCGCATAATCACCTGTGTTGAAAGCGTTCAAATCAATATGCGTTGGAGCAACCGCTTTCCATAAACGCAGCGTGCTGACTTTTTCTGTGCCGTGTCCCGGAATCACCATGTCATAGGCTTTTGCGGCTACTTCACCCGCATTTCGCCAAACTGCTTTGCCGTTCATGTGCTCGACCCATCCACCAAATCGCACAGGGTAAGTGATGTCAGCGCGAGGAAATTCCCAAGGCGTGCCGTTTTGCAGCCACGGGTCTGGGTATTCGGTTTGGCAACCCGCCTGAATATCTTGTGCAAACATGCCGTATTCATAACGGATGCCGTAGCCGAAAGACGGCAAACCTACGGTCGCCATCGAATCCAAGAAACAAGCGGCCAAGCGACCTAGACCGCCATTTCCCAAGGCTGCATCAGGCTCGCAATCGGCAATGTCTTCCATCTTTTGCGCATGCTGCAACAGTCCTTTTGAGGCATCGTCCGTCAAATTTAAGGCAGCCATCGCATTTGACAGCGTGCGACCCATCAAAAATTCCATGGACAAATAGACCACACGTCGCGACTTGGCTGCTTGCTCTCGGACTTGGGTTTTTACCCAACGCCTAGACAGCTGTTCTCGTGCAACCTGCGACACGGCCTGCATTAAATCTGAGCACGTAGCATCATTTGGCGCGACACCGACTGTTTTTAACAACTGCTCTTCAATTTGAGCTGCAACTTGTGTGCTTGTGTTTGTGAGGTGTTGAGACAATTGATAATCCTTCGAATAAATTTCATACAACTTTGTAGGCATTTTCGCATGTGGTAACTGCGTGGTATCTGGCACTTTACTTAAATGCTTCGGGGTTGGGCGGTTGCTTACCCTTATCTTGTATATGATTTACGAAAATTACATATTTATTTTTACCCGTTTTCGTCATATTAAAACGATTGTTAGTGAATGCTTACCCAGAATTTAGAATCTAGATCCCTTTTAGCCGCTGTACAAAAGCAAGTGTCTTTAGGCTTAGGCCCAGAAGCAATGGGTCAAGACTGGGTTGAATTTACAGGCAGATTTGACAAGTATTCTTCTCGTTTGTTTGAAGAGTTGAAGGCCTTGTATGGCTCATAAGCGGGATTTAGCAATTTTTTCGTAAATTTGTTGTGTGTGGCGTACCAGTCTTACCGTGAGCGCCCAGCAGATTTGAAAACGCTCGACCTTTCACGAGAGAACAATCCCCGTTGGTTTCAATTGCAAAAAATGCTGGGCGGCGTTTGCTATATCGATCTATTTGCGGGAAATTTACGTGGACTACAAGCGCAAATTCCCTATTTCAAAGAGCTGGGACTGACATACTTGCACCTGATGCCGCCATACAAATGCCCAGTTCCAAACAGCGATGGTGGTTATGCTGTCAGTAGCTACCGAGAGATAAATCCAGCTCTTGGAACCATGGCTGATTTACGCGATTTTGCGGCTGCGCTACGCAAGGAAGGCGTCAGCTTGGTGCTGGATTTCATCTTTAACCACACGTCTGATGAGCATGAATGGGCAGTCGGTGCGTTGGCTGGAAATTGCGGATACGTTGATTTTTATTACCTGTTCCCAGATAGATGCATGCCGGATGCCTACGACAAGACCTTACGTGAAATCTTTCCGGATGCGCATGTTGGCTCGTTTTCGCAATTAGCCGATGGCCGCTGGGTCTGGACGACTTTTAACTCTTTTCAGTGGGATTTGAACTACAGCAACCCAGCCGTGTTTACCGCCATGGCTGGTGAGATGCTGGCGATTGCCAATATCGGCGCTGAATTTTTGCGTATGGATGCCGTCGCTTTTGTTTGGAAGCAATTAGGCACAACGTGCGAAAACCTGCCCGAGGCACATGGGTTGATTCGTGCTTTCAGTGCCTTGGTTCGTATTGCCGCGCCAGCGATGTTGTTTAAGTCGGAGGCCATCGTGCATCCCGACGATGTCGTTAAATACATATCCCCTGAAGAATGCCAAGTCGCCTACAACCCGCTACAAATGGCTTTGTTATGGAATACTTTGGCAACCCGTGAGGTCAACATGCTGCAGCAAGCGCTTGAAGAGCGCCACAACCTGCACCCAGATACTGCTTGGGTCAACTATGTCCGTAGCCATGACGATATTGGCTGGACGTTTGCAGATGAAGATGCGATCAAGTTTGGCATCAATGGCCATGACCATCGACAGTTTTTGAATCGTTTTTATGTCAATCGATTTGACGGTAGTTTTGCACGTGGTGTGCCGTTTCAAGATAACCCCGCCACGGGTGATTGCAGAATCAGCGGCACGTGCGCTTCCTTGGCTGGTGTGGCACAGGGTGATCCGCTTGCCGTTAAACGAATATTGTTGTTGCACAGCGTGGTTTTGAGCAATGGCGGCATTCCTTTGATCTATTCAGGCGATGAAGTGGGCACCTTAAACGACCTCAACTACCAAAAAGACCCTGCAAAAGCGGATGACAGCCGTTGGGTGCACCGCAGCGAGCGCAATGAATATCTGTATGCCAGTCAAAAGGATACAAACAAAATTGCAGGTCAAATTTACGCAGGACTTCGACACATGATTGCTCAGCGATCTGCGTGTGTGGTGTTCGCTGGAGGACATTTGACAGGTTTTAGATTTGACAGGTTTTAGAACGGGTAATCCAAGTGTCTTGGGTTACCAACGTGGTACGAATGAGAGCAAAGTCCTAGTATTGGCCAATTTTAGCGAATTTGAGCAGCATTGCTCACCCGAAATATTTTCAGCCATGCCTAGTGAAGCCAAGGATCTATTGGGTAACAGCTTGGTAACACTGCCACTGCGCCAAGGGTTAATTCTGACGGCATATCAGGTAATTTGGTTGAATGTAAGCCAACATTTGGTATAAAGTTTAGGTTTAAGATATTATAAAAATCCAAGACATTCAGCATTCAAATG
>JAYUJX010000393.1:0-1365 GCA_043764955.1 Polaromonas sp. | reverse complement strand
GGAAAAAGATTTTGTGGTGATGGACGAGCCGTATCGCATTAAAAACGTCTGAAATGTTGTGCGTATGCAACGAAAGCCCTGAAAGCTGAACGATAATTTAGCAATCGACATTGTGTCGATTTAATTTTTCTTTCATTTGGAGTTTTTTATGTTGCAAAAAATGCGCGTTTTGTTGTTGGTGTGTATCACCGCTGTTTTGGCGGCTTGCGGTGGCGGTGGTGACGATACGCCTAATTTTGCTGGTACGTATCAACTGAGCACAGCCGTTGTAACTTCAAATACCTGCGGCGGTTCAGCAGCAAATATTGCTGGTGGACAAGTAGGTGTTACACAAAATGCTCGTAATGTGACTTGGGTTGAGGCAGGCGGCAGCTACCCTGGCACGGTTGATGCAGACAACGGTGGCTTCACTGTGTCTACTAACCAAAGCGGTATTCAGATCACAATCGCCTTGCGCTCTGGCGGTGGTAATGCTTACGCAACCAAATACACGGGTTCTGCGGGCTGCACGGTTGTGTGGACTGGTACAGCTCTAAAGATTTCTTGATTTAGACATTCTTAAATAATCGTTCCCGCTAAACTACCCCCATGCAAATTTACATGGTGGGTGGTGCGGTGCGGGACGCTTTGCTGGGCTTGCCAGTGAAGGACAGAGACTGGGTGGCTGTGGGCGCGACGCCGCAGCAGCTGGTCGATTTGGGCTACTTGCCGGTTGGCAAAGATTTCCCCGTTTTTCTACACCCCATCACCAAAGACGAAGTGGCGCTTGCGCGGCAAGAGCGCAAAACAGCGCCCGGCTACCACGGCTTTGCCTTCCATGCCGCTCCGGATGTGACGCTGGAGCAGGACTTGTCGCGGCGCGATCTCACTATTAATTCTATAGCTGTTAAAACAATAAATACAACGATTACAGCCATATTTACCACTATTTTTGAGCAAAATAAAGAGGCTGAGCTTGATGCTAATCAATTGATAGAGCAGCTGATTGACCCACACGGCGGTTTGCGCGATTTGAAGGCCAAAGTGCTGCGCCACGTCTCCCCCGCCTTTGCCGAAGACCCGGTGCGGATTTTGCGTTTGGCGCGTTTTGCAGCGCGGTTCAGCGACTTCACCGTTGCCCCTGAAACCATGGCCTTGATGCGCGACATGGTGCAAAACGGCGAAGTCGATGCCCTCGTTTCCGAGCGCGTTTGGCAAGAAATCGCTAAAGGCTTGATGTACGACAAACCCTCCCGCATGTTTGAGGTGCTGCGCGAATGCGGCGCGTTGCAGCGGTTGTTGCCCGAGTTGGACAGACTCTGGGGTGTACCGCAGCGAGCGGAATACCACCCCGAAATCGACACCGGCGTTCACGCCATGATGGTG
>JAYUJX010000392.1:0-1368 GCA_043764955.1 Polaromonas sp. | reverse complement strand
TGCAGAAGCGTGTAGTACAAAATTTCCAAGTGGTTACATTGGTTGGGTAGAAGATATACCGCGTCCAAGTGCAGGTGGTCAATTTTGCATCTATTATTTGGACGTTCGGGGTTGGGGATGGGCACCTCTCAATACAAGCGAAGAACTATATACCTGCGATACCACCTCCACCCTCACACTTTCCCCAGCCCCCAACCAGAAAGACCCCCGCCCCTTAAAAGCAGAGGGCAAAGATGGAAAATCAACCTATGAATTGATTGCTAGGGTTATGGAGGGGAGTACGCCTAAGGCGGGGGTGACGGTGACGTTTGGGGTCGAACCGATAGCTAACTCTGGCGGGCATGACCATCATAATGCTTCGCGACCCGAAGGTGAGCTTTTGCAATCAGATGATGTGACGGATGCGAATGGCGAAATCAAGCTTAGGTTTGAAGCGCCAGAGTTTGCTGGAACGCACGTTGTAGCAGCGTTTTGTAGTAGTTGCACAAATACCTCGGTTACCAAAAATATTGATGTCAAAGTGCCCGACTTAGTAGCACTCACGGCAGATAGCTCTGTCCCGCCTCGATACGAATTGGCAGGCAATACAAGTGCTGTAGGTGTAAAGCACAAAGGCAACCATTACTTTACAGCCAGTGCGAAAGCCTATTTGTTAAGGCTAATTGATCATTACAACAGTTTTGCATGGCAACCAGTGGCGGTAAACGATGCAAGCATTATTTGGGGAGGCTGGTTTGATATTTACAGCAATTGGGCAGGTTCGCACGCCGAACACCGCATTGGTGAGGAAGTTGATTTAGGATTTTTGGTTGGAACAAATGCCTCCAAAATAAAAAGAGGATATGACGAAGTCTGCAAAGATAAGAAAGTAGAAATTCCATCAACCATTTTGTGGCATGACATTCCTAAACCAGCTGGGAAATACGATCCACATTTTCATGTTCGGCTAAGCGGCAGCTATACCAAAGACCCGAGTGCTGGAAAATACGCTCCCTGCAAATCAGACAGCGGCACTAAATAATAAGGAGTTGACATGCAATTATTTCAAATCACAAAGCGCCTCTCTGTTGCTCTTTCCCTTTGTTTGAGCAGCCATGTTTTTGCGGCTACTGATAGCGTGACCCGCGACCTCAAAACGGGTGACTGGGTTTTCACAGTGACTAACCCTGAGACTAATGCGCAAAAAGTCTGGCGTTTTGTACCGCGCAATCAATTTATCCCACGTGTCCGCAATACCGTGTATTGGAATGGCTCGCAGTTTACATACCTCTATGCATTGCGCAATGACAAGAGTTCCAAGCAGTCTATTTCCTATATGTGGATTACAAATGCTGATATGAATATGCCAAATACGCCACGAATGGTTGA
>JAYUJX010000391.1:0-1368 GCA_043764955.1 Polaromonas sp. | reverse complement strand
CCACACACTCTTCTGCACTCTTCTGCACTGTTCCACACACTCTTCTGCACTGTTCCACACACTCTTCTGCACTCTTCTGCACTGTTCCACACACTCTTCTGCGCTCTTCTGCACTGTTCCACACACTCCTCTGCACTGTTCCACACACTCTTCTGCACTGATCTGCACTGTTCCACACACTCTTCTGCACTCCTCTGCACTGTTCCACACACTCTTCTGCACTGTTCTGCACTGTTCGACACACTCTTCTGCACTCTTCTGCACTGTTCGACACACTCTTCTGCACTGTTCCACACACTCTTCTGCGCTCTTCTGCACTGTTCCACACACTCTTCTGCACTGTTCCGCACACTCTTCTGCACTCTTCTGCACTGTTCCACACACTCTTCAGCACTGTTCCACACACTCCTCTACACTGTTCCACACACTCTTCTGCTTTGTTCCACACACTCTTCTGCACTCTTCTGCACTGTTCCACACACTCCTCTGCACTGTTCCACACACTCTTCTGCACTCTTCTGCACTGTTCCACACACTCTTCTGCACTGTTCCACACACTCTTCTGCACTGTTCCACACTTACAATTCTTCTTATTGCAGTATGTTGAAGAACATGGAGGTCATTTTGGATAAGGAAATTTACATTAGAGAGAATTCTGATCTAATGAATCGCCATCGCAATTTAGTTGGGGAGTTTAATATTAAGAAAATGGATATGGAAAATTTTAAGTATAATTATGCCGCTAACATAGCTGGCCAGAAAACCTACATCAAACCTGAACCAGTTTCCAAAAAGGCAAAGACCATCAGTACTCAGCCGAAGATAAGTGTCTTTGCTGGAACTCCATTGGATGTGTCATCCAAAAATAACGCAACTTACGTTGTCCCTGATTCTGGAGGTGCTAACAGTACATCATTTTTAACACCTGATGTTCATGCAACTTATGTAGGTAACAATAAGGAAAGTGGCTATTCTTCAAGCAGCACCGATTAAATATTAAAAAACAGAATTGCCAAAAATGTTTACTTATATTTATAGAAAATACTAATTGAATTATATATAAATCATCTATCACTTGCTAGATTATATTTACATACTGTTCCTTGTCTTGTCGGCCAAAACACTTCGTTCTTTTTATTTGCCCATTTAAAATGAGTGATCAATCTTGCTTTCACAATATCATGAGAGATATCATGCTCTTCTAATACGTTGTCATCATAAGGTAAAATAAAGTTTTCTCCTCCTCTCATTCCACCACTGTCTTCTTCTGCGATAGAGTTCAGTCTGTTATATTCTGCCAGTCTCCTAAAGACAGCTGCGCTATCTTGACACAGATCCTCATCTACAGCTACATGATCTAAATTCCAC
>JAYUJX010000390.1:0-1368 GCA_043764955.1 Polaromonas sp. | reverse complement strand
CACCTTTGACAACTTGGTCAGCCATAAATGCAACAAACAAACCTGCAACGAAGGGCAAAAAGTAAGGGTGAATGGTCAACCCTACCAAGCTCAACGCTATAAATGCAAAGCTAGTTTTGTCGCTAGACCATGTTTTGCTAGCGCCAAAAAAATAGAACGCCAACGCAAAAACAATGATACTTTGCATCATCAAAGCCGCGTGGTGATAGCGCGCATGCAGCACAGGCCAAGTCAGTGCAAAGCCAATCGAAACAACCAGCGCGAACAGACTTTTTGCGCCCAATGCTCGCATCAGCATCACCGCAGATACTGCTTGAGCCACAAAAACCAAGCCCATCCACCACCCAAAGTAATGGAAATGCTCAGGAAACCAGCTGGGAAAGAGCGTTAGGAGCGTTTTGAAAACAACCGCCATCAGCGGAATGCTGTCCGTCAATGCGATGGTTACGCCTTCTGGGTTGTTTAGCCGCGCTGTGTGAAGCAGCGGAAAGTGCCAGCTGTCGCGGGCGTAGTACCACCAACCTGAAACGTGCTGTGCAATGTCACCATGATCGAAAACGATACTGTTCCCAGTTAAAAAAGTCCAGGGAAATAGATAGGCGACAAAGCAAAAACCGATGACTACAACCAAAAGATAGCTGCCCAACTTGGGCATATCTCGCCAGAAAGTGTTGGTGACATGGGTCAGAAAAGTTGTGCGAGCTAGCATCAGTTTTACGGGATTTTGCGCACAGAACTGCTGATCACTTGCAAATCACCTTGGGCTAGAAAGAACGTTCTCAGCTCAAACGATTTGCCCACATCTTGCGGCTCTATCGTGAAGCCGCCTTCAATACGATTGGTTTTGCCTTGTGATCCCATGAGTTTTCCATTGCCCAATTTTTTCTCGTTATCTAGCACAACATCCCAGTTGCCGACGTGGACATTGGGTGACGATTTGCTGGCAAACTCAATGTCAAAACGGTATTTGCCAGCGGGTAGTGAAATACCAAGTCCAAAGCTTAACCAGCCAGCCTTAACGCTGTCTATGGGTATGAGTCGTCGCTCGCCCCCCATGTTCACGATTTGACCTATCTGCGTATTCAATTCGGCGGCGCCCCACTGCCGACCCTCTGGAACAAATTTGATGGGGCTGGTTTCTAGCGTTAATTTTTGCCAGAATTCAGGCGTGCTGCCTGGTAGGCACACCATCTCTATCAGTCGACGAACGCATTCTCCTTTGGCCATCGCTCGTTGAAACGGCACTGGGAATGTGAACTCAGGTGTGAATGGATGGTTGGCATAAGGCCCGTTCGACATGATGTAGAGGTGACGCTCTTGGAAAGGCTGCTGTATGGCAATATTGTCATCTTCGCAGCTCTTATTGCC
>JAYUJX010000389.1:0-1371 GCA_043764955.1 Polaromonas sp. | reverse complement strand
CCAAAGCGATTTTTAGTAAATCAGCCACTGTGTTTGCACCCAGCTTTTCCATGATGTTGGCACGGTGAGCTTCTACGGTTTTGATGCTGATGGCCAAGTCATCCGCGATTTGCTTGTTCAAGCGGCCTGCAACGATGCGCTCTAAGACTTGGGACTCACGTGAGGTGAGTTTGCCCAACAGCGCATCACGGCTGGCGGAGGTTTGGTGGTCGGCGAAAGTGGTTTTGGCTTGCTCCAGCATGCGCTCAACCAAGCTGACCAAGGCTTCTTCTTTGAAAGGTTTTTGGATGAAATCCATCGCACCTTTTTTCATGGTGTCCACCGCCATAGGCACGTCGCCGTGGCCTGTGATGAACACGATCGGTAGGGGTGATTGGCGTTCAATCAGGCGGTTTTGAAGGTCCAGACCCGTCATGCCGCCCATGCGGATGTCCACAATCAGGCAAGCCACTTCGCGGGCGTCGTATCGGCTTAAAAAGGTTTCTGCTGAGTCAAAACAACGCACTCGGTAATCTTTGCCCTCTAGCAACCACTGCAAAGAGTCGCGCACAGCCTCGTCGTCATCCACAACGTAAACAGTGCCTTTTTTAGGAATTAAACTCATGCAAATACTCCTGCTTAATATAAATTCAGTTACGCCGTGCTTGGTGAAGTGGCGTTATCCGTCAAAGTCTCCAGCTGCAAGGGCAGCCAAAACACAAACCTACAGCCTACAACATCCGCACCATTGTAGATGTTCTCAGCGGCTATTCGCCCCAAGTGCGACTCGATGATCGAACGGCACAAACTCAAGCCCATGCCCATGCCTTCTGCCTTGGTAGAAAAGAAGGATTCGTACAAACGCGCCATCACCTCGGGTTGCAAGCCTAGACCGGTATCGACTACCGCAAACTCAATCACTTGCTTGTCTTCAACCTTTTTAGGTGTAACGCGCAACTCCACACTTCGGTTGGCAGAGCTGCGTTGCGCAGCGTCGACTGATTCGGCAGCGTTTTTCAGTAAATTGATCAACACCTGCTCAATCAAAATCGGGTCAACCAGTAAATCTGGCAAACGCGCTGCTACATAGGTTCGCAAATGGACGTTTCTGCGTCGCATTTCAATTTCGGCCAATTCTTTGGCGGCATCAACCATCGCCAGCACGTTTGATGCGGTTCGATTGGGTGCGCTGCGCTTCACAAAGGAGCGAATCCGCTGGATGATCTGGCCTGCGCGTTGCGCTTGTTTGGCGGTTTTGTCCAGTGCGTTCAGCATGTCTTCTTCCGAGATTTGCTTGTCTTTGATGCGTGAGACCATGCCGTTGCAATACAAGCTGATTGCCGTCAGCGGCTGGTTCAACTCATGCGCCACGCTGGAGGCCATCTCACCCAT
>JAYUJX010000388.1:0-4940 GCA_043764955.1 Polaromonas sp. | reverse complement strand
TGACTTCGACCTTCTTCTCGGCCAGCTGGGTTTCCAGTTGCAACAAGAACTTGTCTGCCACGCGCAGAATGACGTTTTCGTCCAAGGCTTTGAAGCTGACAGTCGCATCCAAACGGTTGCGGAACTCGGGTGTGAACAGGCGTTTGATGTCAGCCATCTCATCCCCGGCTTCGCGCGGGTTGGTGAAGCCGATGGTCGCTTTGTTCATGGTCTCAGCACCAGCATTGGTGGTCATGATCAAGATCACGTTGCGGAAATCGGCTTTGCGGCCGTTGTTGTCCGTCAGCGTGCCGTGGTCCATCACCTGCAGCAGCACGTTGAAAATGTCCGGGTGGGCTTTTTCAATCTCATCGAGCAGCAAGACGCAATGCGGCTTTTTGGTAACGGCTTCGGTGAGCAAACCGCCCTGGTCAAAACCGACATAGCCCGGCGGCGCACCGATCAAGCGGCTCACCGCATGGCGTTCCATGTACTCGCTCATGTCAAAGCGGATCAACTCAATGCCCATGATGTAGGCGAGCTGCTTGGCGGCTTCGGTTTTGCCGACGCCCGTAGGACCGCTGAACAAGAACGAGCCAATCGGCTTGTCAACCTTGCCCAAACCAGAACGCGCCATTTTGACGCTGGAAGCCAGCACGTCCAAAGCTTTGTCTTGGCCGAAAACGACGCTCTTCAAATCTCGTTCCAGCGTTTGCAGCTTGCTACGGTCGTCGTTTGACACATTTGCAGGTGGAATGCGGGCGATTTTCGCGACGATTTCTTCCACTTCAGTTTTGCCGATGACTTTTTTGCGTTTTGAAGCAGGCAAGATGCGCTGTGCCGCACCGGCTTCGTCGATCACGTCAATCGCCTTGTCGGGCAACTGGCGGTCGTTGATGTATTTGGCGCTGAGCTCAGCCGCGGCTTGCAGGGCAGCCAAGGCATATTTCACGCCGTGGTGCTCTTCAAAGCGCGACTTCAAGCCTTTGAGAATGTCAATGGTTTCAGGCACAGACGGCTCAACCACATCGATTTTTTGGAAGCGACGTGCCAAGGCGGCGTCTTTTTCAAAAATCGCACGGTATTCGGTAAATGTGGTTGCGCCAATGCATTTGAGCTGGCCTGAGCTGAGCGCAGGCTTGAGCAAGTTAGACGCGTCCATGGTGCCGCCAGAGGCTGCACCCGCACCGATGATGGTGTGGATTTCGTCGATGAACAAAATGCCGTTCGGTTTGTCTTTGAGTTGTTTGAGCACGCCTTTCAAACGCTGCTCAAAATCGCCACGGTATTTTGTACCGGCGAGCAAAGCGCCCATGTCTAAGGAATAGACAACGGAGTCGGCCAAAATCTCTGGCACCTCTTTTTGCGTGATGCGCCAGGCCAAGCCCTCGGCAATCGCGGTTTTGCCCACGCCAGCCTCGCCCACCAAAAGTGGGTTGTTTTTACGGCGGCGGCACAAGATTTGAATCGTGCGCTCGACTTCGTAATCGCGGCCAATCAGTGGGTCGATCTTACCGGAGATAGCCAGGTTGTTCAGATTGACGCAGAACTGGTCCAGCGGCGATTGTTTCTCTTGCTTTTCGCTACCCTGCTCTTCCGATGCTTCAGCAGCTTCGCCGGATTTCACCGGCTCCGGCGGGTCGCTCTTTTTGATGCCGTGGGCGATGAAGTTGACCACATCCAAACGCGTCACGCCTTGCTGGTGGAGATAGTAAACGGCGTGTGAGTCTTTTTCGCCAAAAATAGCGACCAAAACATTAGCACCTATGACTTCTTTTTTGCCACTGCCGGTAGACTGCACGTGCATGATGGCGCGCTGGATGACGCGCTGGAAACCCAGCGTAGGCTGCGTATCGACTTCGTCTGTTCCAGCGACTTGGGGGGTGTTATCCGCGATGAATGCGTTCAACGACTTTCGCAAGTCGTCAATATTGGCCGAGCAAGCGCGCAGCACTTCAGCGCCACTGGGGTTGTCAAGCAATGCAAGGAGCAAATGCTCAACGGTGATGAACTCATGGCGCTGCTGACGAGCTTCAACAAAGGCCATGTGCAAACTAACTTCTAACTCTTGAGCAATCATGCTGATGTCCTTTGGCCTGTTTAACTAACTATATATTGAAAATTACTGAAAACAAATCTGTTTCTGAAGCTTTACATGGGGTGTTGTCATCATGATTCAAGTGGCTCAGCTTGACACTGTAGCGGATGGCCGTGCTCTTTGGCAGCTCCGGCTACTTGATCGACCTTACTGGCTGCAATGTCTTTAGAAAACACGCCGCATACCCCTTTGCCGTCTAGGTGAATTTTGAGCATGATTTGTGTCGCCGTTTCGCGGTCTTTTTTGAAGAACTCTTGTATGACAAAGACCACAAATTCCATCGGCGTGTAATCGTCATTCAACATCACGACTTGGTACATTTGCGGTGGTTTGGTCTTTTGCGGCACGCGCTCAAGCACCGTCGTATCGCCATCGTCCCGTTTCGGAAGCGCCGGCTTGGGCTGTACTGGTTTATTAGGATTTATTGGAGATTTTGTTGCCATGATTTCATTGTAGCAAGCGTAAAATTGCTTGAGAAAAAGAGGGAGATTTAAAGAGATATTTAGGCCCTATCTCGGTGCGAAATCTCAATAACCAAGGCTTTGGCGGCAATTTTTTCGACCAAACTCTCTGCTTGGCTGCGGTTTTTAGCGTCCAAATTCGCATCCCACTCGTCTAGTAAATACACCACAGCAGAGGTGTTTTCAGCGATTTCTTGCAAAGATTTAAGCTGACGCTCACCAGAAGAGAAACCGCTTTTTTGCTCTTCGTAGTCTTCATTTAAGTCGTCTTCATCATCCTTCACGATTTCAGACTGTGTGTTTAACCTTGGTTGATCGAAAGCGAATGACAAACTATCCGCTGTTGGCCAGTAATATGCTTTTGCGCCTAGCTTGGTTTTCATGGCGGCAAGCAGGGTTGATTTGCCAGAGCCATTGCCACCACGCACCAAAATACGCCCCGTCGGCTGCGATTTGACCAAATCTAAAGCGGCAGACAAAGAGTCACATACCAAAGGCTGGCCCCCCGTTGGATTGCGCAACGTCAAACTGACGCGGTTGAACTTGATGCGCGAGTCAAAATCGGCATCAGGCTCGGGGTGCAATGTGTTGCAAGCGCCTGTGATGCGCGTCCATACCGCGAGTAAATCGTTCCAACCTGTCACTAAGCCATGCACGTCATGCGACAGCTCGATTTGCCTGGGCAAGGTTGCGGCCAAACCAATCAACAACGCCGTATTTGTCACATCACGCGAGGCAATCACCACGATATAGCCAAACACCATGCCCAGTGCGATGATGCCACTGATGGTCGACAACCCCTCACGAGCCATGATGGACTTGATTTGTGCGGTCAGCGCATCACGCAACCGCACTTTGAAGGTGCCATGCCACAGGCGAAAGTTATAGCGGTTGCCGCTAAAGATATTGTCCCAAGCGCTGTAGGTATGCGCTGTCAAGCGGTTGGTTTGGCGCTGGTTGTTGGCATAGGCTCGGGCAATAGGTTTGCGCACAAACCACTGCATGCACATGAGCACCGCAAACACAGCGGCGTAGGCAACGGGCAAACCAGCATCGATAGCAATACCCAGCACCAAAGCGTTGAAAATCAAACCGAAAAAGAGCTTCAAATCAGCTTCCAACTCGAACATCAACTCGAAGAAAATGTGGAAGGTTTCGTTGGTCAAGAATGGCTCTGTCACCTCTCGCACCTGTTTGTTGCCTAATAAGTTGGCGTATTTTTTGTTGTCTCGCGCAAAGCGCATCATGTAGCGGCCAAATGCACCAAAACCTGCGCGCTCAGCAAAAACCCAACTCACAGCACCGACAACATAGGCGGTTGATTGAGCAGCAACGATCCAGAGCAAATCGCCAATCAGAAACGCTTCATTGGCAACATCCTGCCCGGCTTTGATGATGAGCCAAGTCGTCGATGCAGCCAATGCCGCTTCGACAAGCAGCAAAAACAACATGACGTAAAACGGCGGACACAACAAAAACCGAACAAAGTCGGTGTTTTTGTAACCTGATCTGGGTCGGGCATAAAAAGTTTTATCAGACATTCACTAAAAAATCTGCCGAAATTTTCCGTAAATTACATGTTTTCAATCATCACTTGGCCGAAACCTGAGCAGCTGACTTGTGTTGCGCCCTCCATCAAGCGCGCAAAATCATAGGTCACTTTTTTGCTGGCGATTGATTTTTTCATAGCACTGATGATCAAATCCGCAGCTTCCAGCCAACCCATGTGGCGCAACATCATTTCAGCAGCCAAAATAGAAGCGCCCGGGTTCACGTAATCTTTACCCGCATATTTGGTGGCGCTGCCATGCGTGACTTCGAAGCACGCCACAGTGTCTGACATGTTCGCACCCGGTGCAATACCAATGGCTCCAACCTGTGCCGCCAAAGTATCTGCAATATAGTCGCCATTCAGATTCAGCGTTGCCACAACAGCATGCTCAGTTGGACGCAATAAGATTTGCTGCAAAAAGTCATCCGCCAAAACATCTTTGATGATGATGAATTTACCGGTTTTAGGATTTTTAATCTGGCACCACGGCCCACCATCGATCAATTGCGCCCCAAACTCTTTTTGAGCCAAGCCATAAGCCCAATCTCGGAAGGCGCCTTCGGTGAATTTCATGATAATGCCTTTGTGAACAATCGTCACACTGGGCTTGTGATTGTCAATGGCGTATTGAATCGCTTTGCGCATCAAGCGCTCAGTGCCCTCAGACGAAACAGGCTTGATGCCGATGCCAGATGTATCAGGAAAGCGAATGTTGTTGACACCCATCTCTTCTTGCAAGAATTTGATGATTTTCTTGGCCTTCTCGCTGCGAGCTTCAAACTCAATACCCGCATAAATATCTTCCGAATTTTCGCGGAAAACGACCATATTGGTTTTTTCTGGCTCTCGC
>JAYUJX010000387.1:0-1372 GCA_043764955.1 Polaromonas sp. | reverse complement strand
GCTGCAAACGGTTGAAGTTACCCACACTTTGCATGCGCTTTGCCAGCTCAGCGCTGGCTTGCGCAGATTCGTAAACGAGTTTTGAATAGGCGGCAGATTCGCTGGCAGCAACTGCTGCGACCCAAGCCATGCGCACTTGTGATACCAAGCCAACCACATCAGCGGTCATTTGTAACTCTGTTTGTGCCATGCGCGCCGTGGCGATTTTGTTGCGCTGTGGCAAGGTCAGCAAATCTAACAATCCAAAGGCTAAGATGCGCCCAAACTCCAACTCGCCCAAAGACCGTACTCGCTCCAAATTCAGCATCGGGTTGGCAATGCGGCCACCTTGTGCCGCTAGTGCCAAGTCGCCCCAGCGCTCTGACAGCAGGGTTTGCAGGGCAGGGCTGTTGATGATGGCCAGTTGAACCGCTGCTTGCTGGCTTAATGGCGATTTGAGTAGTTCTGCAACTTGGTTGTCCCGAGTCGTTTTAGCATCTGTCGTACGCAGCAATTGGGCTGAAGCGCCAGATGTCGATTTGGTTTCAGCATTCGTGCGGTCTAGGGTTTGGTCAATGTTGACCGCGGCGCAACCGCTTAAAACAGCGACTGCAGCGACGGATATTAGTGTTTTTGATGATTTTAAATAGTGCATCATTTCTGCTGCCCTGCTTGAGGTTCAGTAGTCATTGCCTTGGGCAAAGTTACAGAGGTTTGTGATGGGGTCGGCGTGTTTTCTGGTTGTTGCGCCTCTTTGGCATAAGCCCGCCAACCACCAATTTGCCCGACTTTGTCGTTCGCAGCTTTCCACGATGTGACTTTTTCGTCAACGAATGCCTGGTAATCAGCAACAGGCGATGTATAGCTGACAACGGTTTGTGCTGTAGCTGCGCCCAAAAGTAGGCAGGAAATAGCCAAAATAGGTATAAAAAATGAGTTTTTCAACGATCTCTCCAAAGAATTTAGACGTTTGGACAGGAGGAATCCAGCCAAAAATGACTAAACCCAAAGCAGCCATCTGGTGTAAAGACGGAGTTTGGGCTGGGAGACTACAAAATCGGTGGTTTTTGACCGAGCGCTAAGCTGGCGCTGGTATATGCATGTACTTGCAGCAAAGGTTGTGCATATAGAATTTTGTCGAAACTGTTAATTTCAACAGTGCTTGCTATGCCTGATGCATGACAGGCTTGGCAATAGTTGCAAGTAGGCTTTGTGGTGGAAGACTCGGCCTTGGCGGCTTTGTGCATATCACAGCCTGACATGCCTTTTTCAATAGGTAAATCGATACCAGCCGGCGTATTCATTGCCTCAATAGCTACTATATTCATAGCGGCCATTTCAGTCGCCATAGCCTCACCCATCCAGCCGCGCAAAGGCAGCAAGAGGATCATGA
>JAYUJX010000386.1:0-4947 GCA_043764955.1 Polaromonas sp. | reverse complement strand
TGCCGTTTTCCGCCACTACTGGTTACGTCAATACCATTGAGCCAGAAAATCAGGTTCATGCACCGGGTAATTTAGATATTGAAGCTCGTTTGCGTGCCTACATGCGCTGGAATGCCATGGCCATGGTGGTCAAAGCGAACCGCCATTACCCCGCTGATGGTGGCGATTTGGGTGGTCATATTGGCTCATTCGCTTCGTTGGCAAGCTTGTTTGGTGCTGGCTTTAACCATTTTTGGCATGCTGAGTCTGCTGAACCTGGAAAAGAGCATGGCGGCGATTGTCTTTACATCCAAGGTCATGTCTCCCCAGGCGTTTACGCCCGCGCTTACCTAGAAGGCCGTTTGACTGAAGAGCAGTTGCTCAATTTCCGCCAAGAAGTCGATGGCAAAGGCTTATCCAGCTATCCGCATCCTAAATTGATGCCAGAATTTTGGCAGTTCCCGACGGTTTCTATGGGTTTAGGCCCGTTGATGGCGATCTACCAAGCCCGTTTCTTGAAGTATTTGCATGCACGTGGCATTGCAAACACTGAAAACCGCAAGGTCTGGGTCTTCTGCGGTGACGGCGAGATGGACGAAGTCGAATCATTAGGCGCGATTGGTTTGGCTGCCCGTGAAGGCTTGGACAACCTGATTTTCGTCATCAACTGCAATTTGCAGCGTTTGGATGGCCCAGTGCGTGGTAACGGCAAAATTGTTCAAGAACTTGAAGGTGAATTCCGTGGCTCTGGCTGGAATGTCATCAAGCTCTTATGGGGCAGCGGTTGGGACCCGCTCTTGGCGCGTGACAAAGACGGCGCTTTGAAGAAGTTGATGATGGAAACCTTGGATGGCGACTACCAAGCCATGAAGGCTAATGACGGCGCTTACGTGCGCAAACACTTCTTCGGTCGCGATCCGCGCACCTTAGAGATGGTGGCACATATGAGCGATGAAGAGATTTTTGACTTGCGTCGCGGTGGCCATGATTCTAAAAAGGTCTACGCAGCCTACCACCAAGCGGTGAACCACAAGGGTCAGCCAACGGTGCTGTTGATCAAAACCGTCAAGGGTTTTGGTATGGGCAAGTCGGGCGAGGGTAAAAACAACGTCCATCAAACCAAGAAATTGACTGACGAAGACATCAAAGCCTTCCGCGACCGTTTCAACATCCCCATTCCAGACAGCCAGCTGGCCGATCTGCCGTTCTACAAACCAGCAGACGACACGCCAGAAATGCAATACCTGCACGAGCGCCGCAAAGCCTTGGGCGGCTACCTGCCACATCGCCGCACCAAAGCGGACGAGCAATTCACCGTGCCAGCGTTGGAAACCTTCAAGTCCGTGATTGAACCAACCGCAGAAGGCCGTGAAATCTCGACGACCCAAGCCTATGTGCGCTTTTTGACAACGCTGCTGCGCGACCAAGCCTTGGGCCCACGTGTGGTGCCGATTTTGGTCGATGAGGCACGTACCTTTGGTATGGAAGGCTTGTTCCGTCAAATCGGTATTTACAACCCAGCGGGTCAAAACTACACGCCTGTCGACAAAGATCAGGTGATGTATTACCGCGAGGCTACGGATGGTCAGATCTTGCAAGAGGGTATCAACGAAGCCGGCGGCATGTCCAGCTGGATTGCTGCAGCGACCAGTTACAGCACCAGCAACCGCATCATGATTCCGTTTTACGTGTATTACTCCATGTTCGGCTTCCAGCGGATTGGTGACTTGGCTTGGGCTGCCGGCGACATGCAAGCACGCGGCTTTTTGTTGGGCGGTACCTCTGGTCGTACCACGCTGAACGGTGAAGGTTTGCAGCACGAAGACGGCCACAGCCACATCATGGCGGGTACGATTCCTAACTGTATCAGCTACGACCCAACCTTTGCGCACGAAGTGGGCGTCATCTTGCACCACGGTATGAAGCGCATGGTTGAAAAGCAAGACAATGTGTATTTCTACATCACTTTGTTGAACGAAAACTACGCCATGCCAGGCTTGACCGCAGGCACGGAAGAGCAAATCATCAAAGGCATGTACTTGTGCAAGCCAGCCAAACCTGAGATGGCAAAAGCGGCTTTGACGGTGCAATTGTTGGGTTCAGGCACGATTTTGCGCGAATCCATCGCCGCACAAGAATTGCTAGAAAAAGACTGGGGCATTGCCGCCAACGTGTGGAGCTGCCCAAGTTTCAACGAATTGACACGTGATGGCCAGGACGCTGAGCGCCACAACCTGTTGCACCCAACCGATGCACCACGCGTTTCGTTCGTTGCAAAACAACTGGGTGAGCACGCTGGCCCAGTGGTCGCTTCTACCGACTATATGAAAGCTTATGCTGAGCAGATTCGTCCGTTCATCCCGAACTACAAAGACGGCAAACACCGTGCTTACAAAGTGTTGGGCACCGACGGTTTTGGACGCTCAGACTTCCGCTCTAAACTGCGCGAGCATTTTGAGATCAACCGCCATTACATCGTGGTTGCCGCGCTCAAAGCGCTGTCTGAGGAGGGCAGTTTGCCAGTCACCAAAGTGGCTGAAGCTATCCAAAAATACGGCATCAAAGCCGACAAAATCAACCCGCTGTACGCATAATAATTCTGGAGATAAATATGGCATTGATCGACATTAAAGTTCCAGATATTGGAGACTTCGAAGAAGTGGCCGTCATTGAGTTGATGGTCAAAGTAGGCGACACCATCAAGGTGGATCAATCCATCCTGACGGTGGAAAGCGACAAAGCGTCGATGGAGATTCCTTCCAGCCACGCCGGCGTGGTGAAAGAAGTCAAAGTTGCCGTTGGCGGTAAAGTCAAAGAAGGCTCTATCGTTTTGTCACTCGAAGTGGCTGGTGAGACGATAAATACCGTTCGGGCTGAGCCTGTCGAAGCCTCTGCAAACCCTTCGACAAGCTCAGGGCGAACGGATTCTGTTGTTGCGCCTGCACCTGTAGCCGCCGTAGCTGCTGCTGTTGCCTTGGGCCCAGTCGAAGTCAAAATCCCAGACATTGGTGATTTCAAAGACGTGTCCATCATCGAGATCTTGGTCAAAGTGGGCGACACCATCAAAGTTGAGCAATCGTTGATGACGGTTGAATCCGACAAAGCAGCGATGGAGATTCCATCTTCTGCTGCTGGCGTGCTCAAAGAACTCAAGGTCAAACTGGGTGATAAGGTCAATATTGGTGATTTGATTGCCATTTTGGAAGGGTCGGCTGCTGCTTCCCCAGCTGCCGCTGTGACAACATCCGCCCAAACCGTTCGTGCTGAGCCTGTCGAAGCACCTGCGAATGCCCAAACCCCTTCGACAAGCTCAGGGCGAACGGAATTGGCAGCCGTCCCCGCGCATGCACCAACATCTAACACCTTGAACTTGCCCCACGCGTCACCCTCCGTTCGCAAGTTCGCACGTGAGCTGGGTGTGCCTTTGGCTGAAGTCAAAGGCAGCGGTCAAAAAGGTCGCATCACTGAGCAAGACATTCAGCAGTTCACTAAATCTGTCATGACTGGCGCTATACAAACAATAGCAGCTCAGGCAACAAATACATCGGCTAAAGGTAATTCAGGGGGTGATTTAGGCGGTATGACTCTGTTGCCATGGCCTAAAGTCGATTTCACCAAGTTTGGCCCAGTAGAACGCAAAGATTTGTCGCGCATCAAGAAGATCAGCGGCGCAAACTTACACCGCAATTGGGTGATGATTCCGCATGTCACCAACCATGACAATGCCGATATCACCGAACTGGAAGCTTTCCGCGTTCAAATGAACGCCGAAAGCGAGAAGGCCGCGAAATCAGGAACGCCAGCGTTGAAGATCACCATGCTGGCATTTGTCATCAAAGCTGTCGTGACCGCACTGAAGAAGTTCCCTGATTTCAACGCCTCTTTGGATGGTGACCAGCTGGTTTATAAGCAGTATTACAACATCGGCTTCGCAGCAGATACGCCCAACGGTTTGGTTGTACCTGTGTTGAAAGATGCCGATAAAAAAGGCATTTTCCAAATCTCGTCTGAGATGGGCGAATTGTCCAAAAAAGCACGTGATGGCAAGCTGGGCGGTGCCGATATGCAGGGCGGCTGTATCTCCATTTCGTCGCTAGGTGGTATTGGCGGTCGTTATTTCCACCCCATCATCAACGCACCTGAAGTGGCTATTCTGGGCTTGAGCAAATCGGTGATGGAACCGGTTTGGAACGGCAAAGAATTCACGCCACGTTTGATGTTACCGCTGTCACTCAGCTACGACCACCGCGTGATTGATGGTGCTTCTGCGGCAAGATTTAACGCTTATTTAGGTCAAGTTTTGACAGATTACCGCCGTATTTTGCTATGAAAGCCGTGTTATGACCACAGTCGTTGTCGTTAAAAAAGGCACGCAAATAGCTATCGCCGCCGACACGTTGGTGACATTTGGCGACACGCGGCTGAGTCATCGGTTTGAAAATAACACCAAAATTTTCAAATTTGACACGGCTTCAGGTCCTACTTATGTGGGCATGGCAGGCACGGTGGCGCATTTTCCTGCGCTGCGCAAAGCCATCAACGCTTTGCCCAAGGCCGAGCGTTTGTTTGGCAGCAAAGACGAGGTGTTCGACACCTTTTTGAAGCTGCACCCTATGCTGAAAGAAACCTTTTTCTTGCAAACCAAGGAAGAGGACAACGACCCGTACGAATCCAGCCAGTTCAGCTTATTGATAGCAAACCAAACAGGTATTTACGGTTTGTACAGCTACCGCGAAGTGTTTGAATTCAAAGAGTTTTGGGGCATTGGCTCAGGCCGTGGTTTTGCACTGGGTGCTATGCACGCCACTTACGCCAAAGCCAAAACAGCACGCGAAGTGGCTGAGGCGGCGATCAGAGCGGGCTGCGAGTTTGACAAAAATTCCGGTGGGACGATGGATATTTTCACCATCAAAATGAAATGAACTGCACAAATCTGTCATTCCCGCGAAGGCGGGAATCCATCTTCAC
>JAYUJX010000385.1:0-4949 GCA_043764955.1 Polaromonas sp. | reverse complement strand
CAAGCAAGTTTTCTTCCAAACTTGCCGAATTAGCACTTCAATTTGACCAAGGCGCGGGTGCGCTGCGCAGTTTCACGCGCTACCCATTTATCGCCTTGTTAAGCGTGCTGATCTGGTTCACCTATTGGCTTAATTTTTATTTGATGGTGTTTGCTTTTGGCTTGGAAGACAAAATCAACGCCACCAAGTGTTTGATCATTTTCACGATTGGCTCGGTCGGCTCGCTGATTCCAACCCCTGGCTCCATTGGCAGCATTCACTACTTGGTTAAAATGGCTACCGTTGCAACGGCACAAATCTCAGCGGAACATGCGCTGGCCTTTGCAACGACGTTGCATCTCTTTACTTTCATATTGTTCCCCAGCCTGATGGCTGCGGTCGTATTTTTATACAAATGGCTCATCCCACCTACCGTCCGGACATAGACGGGCTACGTGCTGTCGCGGTTTTATTGGTGGTTTTCCACCATGCATTTCCGCCCCTGTTGCCAGGCGGCTTCATTGGTGTAGATGTGTTCTTTGTGATTTCTGGTTTTTTAATCAGCACCATCATTTTTCAAAGCCTAGAACAAGGCGCATTCAGCTTCTTAGATTTTTACAAACGTCGCGTCAAACGCATTTTTCCAGCGCTTTGCTTGGTGCTTTTGGCAAGTTTTATCTGCGGCTGGTTTGTGCTGCTGCCCGCAGACTACAAGCAATTGGGCAAACACATGGCGGCTGGTGCAGCATTTGTGTCTAACTTTGCTTTTTGGAGCGAATCTGGCTACTTCGACAGCGGCTCTAAGCTCAAACCCTTGCTGCACCTGTGGTCGCTGGGTATTGAAGAGCAATACTATATTTTTTGGCCTTTGATTGCTTGGTTTTTGTGGAAACGACAAATCAACTTGTTCAAAGTTTGTGTGGCGCTGTTTGTCGTTTCTTTCATCATCAACATCGCGACAGCCAAAGGTAACCCAGTTGCCGCTTTTTACTCACCAGCATCGCGCTTTTGGGAGCTGTTGATAGGCTCCATGCTGGCCTACATGAAGCTGCACCCGCTAAGCTGGCGTCAATTGGCGGCTGGCAAGTTCAGTGCATCCCCGCAAGCAGAGCTTACAAACCCGTCAAAAGCGAATAACTACACCGCTTGGGCAGGTGTTTTCCTGCTCGCCATTGGCGTTTATTTCATCACCCCTGAGCGTCGGTTTCCGGGGTTTTGGGCGCTGTTCCCCACGGTGGCCGCTTTTCTTTTGATCAAAGCGGGGCCGAAAGCCTGGTTTAACCAGCATGTGCTGTCAAACCGCTTGTTCGTTTGGGTCGGGCTGATCAGCTTTCCCCTGTATTTATGGCATTGGCCGCTGTTGGTGTTTGCTGAAATCAAACTCGGCGCGCTGGATGCATCTACAAAACTGGGTTTGATTGCCTTGAGCCTAGCTCTTTCATGGCTCACGTATCGGTTTGTGGAACGGCCGATTCGTTTTGGCAAACTGATTGTTGAAACCAAAAAAATCCCACTGGCTTTGTGCGCGATTCTGCTTGCCACCGCAATTCTGGGGGGCTACACCTACCAGCGCAACGGATTTGATTTCAGATTCCCCAAATTCATACAAGCCTTGCTGCACAACCAGCCCAAGCTAGACGAAGGCTGGCGCAGCGGCACTTGCATTTTGGACCAAGGCCACCCATCGTCCGAATTTTCATACGATTGTGTGGACAAAATCGCTGGTAACGCCAAACGCCCCCTGCTCTTCTTATGGGGCGACTCACACGCTGCCGCTTTGTACCCGGGTTTGAAGCATTTGCAAGACACCGGTGCCTACAACTTTGGCGTGGCGCAGCGCACAGGCGCGGTTTGCCCGCCCATCATTGGCGATGCCCGCCCGTGGTGCAACGAAATCAACACCGACAGCTTCAAACTTATCAGAGAACTCAAACCAGAAATCGTGATGATGTACGCCTATTGGTCGCACGGTTTGGACGGCAAAGGCGGTTTTGGCGGTTTGTACGATTTGACCAAATTGGATGCAACGGTTGCAGAGTTGAAGAAAGCCGGCGTAAAAAAAGTTATTTTGATGGGACCCAGCCCGTATTGGAAAAATTCACTGCCTCACAACATCGTGGAAACTTGGAAAAAAACCAAGGCGATAGTCAAACCGCCATTGCGCATGTCATATGGTGATTTTGGCTTGCTGGCGGAGTTGCCGATTTACGACAAGCAAATGCGCGAACTCGCCAAACGCCTCGATATCAGCTATATTTCTGGATTGGATTTCTTATGCAATTTAGATGGTTGCTTAACCAGAGACAGCGAAGACGGTGTTAAAGTTGCCTCCGTTGATTATGGGCACTTAACCGTAGATGCAGCTCAGACCTACTTGAAGCTCATCGCGCCCTTGATATTTACCCCTGAAACCGTCTACTCTTCTCCTAAAAATTGACCCTTTGGCTATGTTTAACTGCAAACAACTACTCAAATCTCTCCTGGTTGTCGCGGCAGCTGTCTCAATAGCAGCTTGCGGAGATGGAGGTACTGAAACATCCGCCGGAACAAACACTGTCACCATCAAACAGCCCAAAAAACCAACGGTCATCATGGTGTTCGGCGATTCAACATCGCAAGGTTATGGGGTCGAGAAATTTGGTGAGTATTACGAAGATGTGCCGCCCGGCCTGATGTATGCTGACCTGCTGCGTAATCGTTTGAAAGCGGAAAAAATCGACGCTTTTGCACCGATTACCGTCATCAATGAGAGCTTGGGCTCTGAGTTTGCGTTTGAAGCGATTGACCGACTGGCATACGTATTAGCCGTGCATCAGCCTACGCACGTTATTTTGGCGCATGGCACCAACGACGCACGTGCCGCTTTTCCGTTGTCAGAGATTTCAGACGACTTCCTGACCATGATCAATATGGTCAGAGCCAGCGGTGCCAAGCCTTTGTTGGCCGATATGACCTTAACCGTTCGCGGCATGGCGTATGCAGCCGAGTACTCTAATATGGTTAAACAGACCGCTTTTATCGGCGCGGCAACTTACGTGCCGATCGTGGAAGACATCATTTGGAACCCCAAATATGTGCTGAACGACGGCTACGGCTACCATTACAACGCAGATGCACAGCCTTTCATGATGAACACGGTGTGGAAATACATCATGCCTTTGTTCGAATAAAATGTAATTTTTCTGTTAATCTTATATCTAATTAGGTAATAAATACGCTGGCCAGAGGCACATCAAAGCCCCAAAAGCCGTTTTATTTGCGATAAACCAGCTTTTTCATCAAATAAAACGACAGCGCCGTGGTGAACGGCAGCAAAATGATTTGTGCCCAATAGTCGCCTGTGTGGTCGCGAATCAGCGCGATCATCAGGGTGTTGCCCGCATAAATCGACACCCAGCAAGCGACATAGCGCCAAAAACTGCCCTGGCTTCCAAATACCAACGCGCCATGCGCTTTGAAGCCGACCGCAATGCCAAACAAGATGGACACGGCTGAAGCTACGTAATACGGCCAGTTGAATGCGTAGAGGCAGAGGAAATAAATACCCAAGCTCATCGCCGTGTTCAACCCGCCCACGACCAAAAACCGCAGCAAACGCCGCCAATCTACGGTTTTTAAATCGGGCATCATGCAGCGGATTGGGACGTGGCTACCGTGCGGCGATTCAAAACTTGGTAAAACACCCATTTGCCCAAACGCACTTTGTAAGCGTTCAGCTTTTGCATGATTTGCTCAGTCGCCGACAGCTGGATGCCGTGGTTTTGCGCAATGATGTTCATCTCGTCAATCAAAGTGTCGTATTGGCGCAGTGTGTTGTTGGTTTGGTGGAAACGGATGGCATAAGCGGGGTTTTGCAGCACATAAACGTCGCGTTCAGCCCCGATGCCAGCAAAAAAATTAACATCGGACGCTTGGTGCAAACGCTTGTCCAATAGCAGTTTTTGCCCGAACTCGGTGCGCGACAGCACCGCGATGCCGTACAAATTGCGGCAGCGCAAAATGCTGGCTTTGGCGACGGTTTTACCAGCCACTTTGCCCTTAAAACCCACGTTTGAAGCGCCAAAGTTGGGGATAAATTCGGATTTACTGTCCAACCATCGAACCGGGGCGTTCACCATCGCCAGTGATTTGTCGGCCTCTAAAATGCTGTGTGCTTCAGCAAAAGCATCTTGCCGCACATAAATATCGTCGTGGCTCAGGTACGCGAAATAAGTGGTTTTGCACAGACTCAGCGCTTTGTGGAAGTTGCCATGCACACCCAAATTGGTCTCGTTTAAGATGTACTGAAAGCGCGGATCGGCCAAATAAGGCTTGCAAATCTCGAAGGTAGAGTCTGTGGAGCAGTTGTCGACGATTAAAAACGTCCAATTCGAGTAGCTTTGCGCCAAAACGGAGTCAATCGCCTGCTGGATGTAATTGGCACCGTTGTAAACCGGTAAAAAAATGGTGACGTCTGCTTGCATAATGTTCTTCAAAAGTTGGGGCTGAGAATAGCACAGCATGCCAGCGGGCAATTGATGGCTCAAAAATGGGACAATGTGACTATGAACAGCTCTCAACATCTTCTTCAAAACAAACGCGCTTTGGTCACCGGTGCTTCCAGCGGTATTGGGCTGGCGATTGCGCAGGCTATGGCGGCTGAAGGGACGCATGTTCACGCGGTTGCCCGCAGCTGGCCGAAAGCTATTGAAGGCTGGGAACTGCACAACGCAGATTTCACGGTTGAGGCGGATGTGAAGCGCTTGGCAGCCGAGGTTTCAGCTTCTGCAGCACCGCTAGACTTGCTGATTCACTGCGCTGGTGCGCTGGAAATGGGCGTGGTAGCGGATTTTCCTATCGGACAGCTGGACGTGATGTATCAAGTCAACGTGCGTGCCCCCTTTTTGCTGACGCAGCTTTTACTGTCTGATTTGACAAAAAGTACCGGGCAAATCGTGTTTATCAACTCATCTGCCGCTATAGCGCCAAAT
>JAYUJX010000384.1:0-1376 GCA_043764955.1 Polaromonas sp. | reverse complement strand
TCAACCATGTGCTCCAGCACGCGCGGGCCGGCCAGCGCGCCCTCTTTGGTGACGTGGCCGACCAGCACGATGGCGGTGCCGCTGCTTTTGGCATAGCGTGTGAGATGCGCCGCACATTCGCGCACTTGGGCGACCGAGCCGGGCGCGGAGGTGAGCTGCTCAGAATAGACGGTCTGGATCGAGTCGATCACGGCAATCTGCGGTTGCTCTTTTTCAAGTGTGGCGAGGATTTTTTCTAGGCCAATTTCAGCCATGACTTTAACTTGAGAATTGATCAAGCCTAACCGACGCGAACGCAACGCCACTTGCGCCCCGCTTTCTTCGCCGGTCACGTACAAGGTTCTTTGCCCGCTGCGTTGTAGTGAATCCAACGCCTGAAGCAACAAGGTTGATTTTCCAATGCCAGGGTCGCCACCGATCAGCACCACACCGCCTTCAACAATGCCTCCGCCCAGCACGCGGTCCAACTCTTCGTGACCCGTGGGGGTGCGCTGCATATCAACAGCGTCGATGTCGCCCAAAGTCGCCACTTCAGCGGTTTTGGCGAGGGAGGCGAAGCGATTTTTGGTGGGTTGTACGCTTTCTGCAATGGACTCGACCAAGGTGTTCCAAGCGTTGCAGCTGGGGCATTTGCCCAGCCATTTGGGCGCTGTACCACCGCATTCGGTACAAACGTATATAGTTTTTTCTTTAGCCATAAGCTGTATGGTAAAGCATATTACTGTACAAATGAACAGTTTTTATGTGGCTGAAATAAATAAAAATTGTTCTCATAATCAAGGCTCTTTGAAAGCTTAATATGCCACATCTCGTGATTCTCTACACCGTTAATTTAGAAAAAGAAACGGACATGTCCGCCCTGTGCCGCACTTTGGCAAACACCATGCTGCAAGTGAAGGATGAGACGGGCGTGCAGGTCTACCCCACGGGCGGCACACGCGTGTTTGCCTATCCTGCGCCTCACTACGCCGTGGCAGATAGCAAGGACGATTACGCGTTTGTTTACCTGAACGTTCGCATGGCAAAAGGCCGCTCAGACGCTACTAAAAAAATAGCTGGGGAGGCAATCATGGCATCGGCCAAAGCGCATTTTGAATCCGTATTTGCACAGCGCCACATTGGCATGACGCTGCAGATTGACGAAGGCTTCGAGGTGTTTGACGCCAAGCACAGCAACTTGCACCCGCTCTTCAACAAATCCGTTATCTAACGCCAGGTGCTATTGCTTTTTGTTTTGTTTAATAAAGATTGAAACTATGAAACCTTCCATGCACCCTGACGAATGGCAAGCCCGCGTTGAGCTGGCTGCGGCCTACCGCGTTTTTAACATGCTCGGCTGGACCGAGATGATCTACAACCACATCACCCTGCGTCTG
>JAYUJX010000383.1:0-1379 GCA_043764955.1 Polaromonas sp. | reverse complement strand
GCATCCCAACGTGCACGAAACACGTGCCCGCTCAAGGCTTCACGCGCGATTTCACTTTTCGATTTACCGCTGCTCGCAGCAAGTTCGTTCAAATAGCTGTCAAGTTTGTCATCAATACGCAGCGTCAGCATGGACATGGATGTCTCCCAAATGAGGTTGTATGACATTGTAATACAAGTTGAATAAAAACACCAGCTTACTAGTTGCAACAAATTTCACCTGCGGTTAACAGCCCGCTGGGTGAGTCAGCGCGTTGTAAACAGGTAAATCGTAAAACACAAGGAGTGATTCAATGAAAGCAATTTCAATTTATGCAAAAGTAGTCAAAACAGCAACTTTTGCCGCTTTGGCAATGGTTGCATCCATCGCAACCACAGCGCACGCGCGGCCGCATTACATACATGATGCGCAGTATGTGCAATACGTTCAAGGCGGGGCGCAACTGGTCATCACACCGCCGCAGCTGGTCATTCAAGCACCGTTGCCGCAAGTTTATCTGGCACCTTCGGTGGTGTATCCGCGCCAAGCGGTGGTTGTACCCGTGAACCCGCCAATTTATGGGCCAAGGTACGTGCGTGATCGTATTTATTACGTCAATGGCCGTGCTTATATGAATGGTCACCGTTATATTCGTGGAAACGCGTATGGGCACTATAAGGAAAAACACCATAAACACCATAAACGCCATAAGCACCACAAGCACCATGACGACCATGGTGAGAGACATGATCAAGGTCGTCATGGCGGTTCGCACCGCTGATTGAGCCTCGTCGTGTAAACAACTTTACACGACCCATAAACCGCATTTACACCACATTTACACCACAGATACCGCGGGGCTATCCGCTCATAGCTGCGAGTTCGTAGAATGTAGCCATGAAAAAACTGAATCAGGTCTTTAATTGGAAATTTGGCATTATCGGCTTGGCTGTTTTAGCCTTGGCTGGCGGTGGCGCATGGTGGTACAAAAACAAACAAACTGGCGAGGCTGTGCAATACCGCACCAGCAAGCTAGAGCGCGGCAATTTGCAGGCCAGTGTGTCTGCCAGCGGCGCGGTGAATCCTGTCACGCAAGTGTCGGTGGGTACGCAGGTGTCTGGGCAAATCAAAGAGTTGTATGTCGATTTCAACTCCGAGGTCAAATCCGGCCAGCTGATTGCCTTGATTGACCCTGAAACTTTTGAATATCGGGTGCGCTCAGCCCAGGCAGATTTAGATTCAACCCGAGCCCAAGTGCTGACTGCGCAGGCCAATGTGGCCTCTAGCAATGCTCAGGTTTCCCGTGCAAAACTTGATTTGGCAGAGGCGCAGCGCGATTTAGACCGCCAGCAAACGCTGGTTGATAAGCAGTTCGTCACCCAAAGCGTGGCTGACAAAGC
>JAYUJX010000382.1:0-4980 GCA_043764955.1 Polaromonas sp. | reverse complement strand
CGCCTGAGATAGCGTTTAGATAGCGTTTAGATAGCGTCAGAAAGCGCGTTTGTTTTTGCTATATATTTAATAGCTGCTCAGGCAATAAATACGCCGGCTAGAGGCATATTTTGACCTGTTTTTGCAGGTTTTCAACCGATTTCAAGGCTAAAAACCCGCTAAATGACTAAATCACACTAAAAACTAGCCAACACGGCAGATTTTGAGCATATTCGTGCCGCCTGGCGTGCCCATAGGTTCGCCGCAGGTGATAGCGTAAACATCGCCTTTTTGCACGATGCCACGGGCTTTGAGGTGGGCTTCGGCTTGCGCCAAGGCGGTGTCGCGGTCGCTGACGGTGTCCATCAATAAGGGCTGCACGTTGCGATAGAGCGTCATTTTGCGCTGCGTGGCGATGCGTGCGGTCAGCGCGTAAATGGGGATGTGGATGCGGTGGCGGCTCATCCACAGGGCAGCACTGCCGCTTTCTGTCATCGCCACGATGGCTTTTGCGCCCAAGTGGTGTGCGGTGAACAATGCGCCCATGGCGATGGATTGGTCGATACGATCCAGCTTCATGTCGGCAAAGTCAGCGTCCAATTTCAAGTCTTCGGCGCTCTCAGCGGCGGCGCAGATGTTAGCCATTTCGATGACGGTTTCAACGGGATATTTGCCCGCTGCGGTTTCAGCGGAGAGCATCACGGCGTCTGTACCGTCCAGCACGGCATTGGCGACGTCGCTCACCTCAGCACGGGTCGGCACGGCGTTGGTGATCATGGATTCCATCATTTGGGTCGCGGTGATGGTGGTTTTGTCGTGCTTCAAGGCCAGCTTGATCATGCGTTTTTGCAGCGCAGGAACGGCGGCATTACCCACTTCAACCGCCAAATCGCCACGGGCGACCATGATGCTGTCGCTGGCGATGATAATTTCTTCCAGCTTTGGAATCGCCTCGGCACGCTCGATTTTGGCGATCAAATGCGGCTTGTGGCCGAAGGGTTCGCCGGCAACGTTCGCCAATTGGCGCGCCAGTTCCATGTCTGAGCCATTTTTAGGGAAGCTCACGGCCAAATAATCAGCTTGGAAGCTCATCGCGGTTTTGATGTCGTCCATGTCTTTGGCGGTCAACGCGGGTGCTGTCAAGCCGCCGCCTTGTTTGTTGATGCCTTTGTTGTTGGACAAATCGCCGCCCATTTTGACGTTGGTGTGCACGGCTTGGCCGACCACTTTGTCCACGGTCAGCACGATCAAACCGTCGTTCAACAACAGGACGTCGTCGGCTTTGACTTCGTTGGGCAGGTTTTTGTAGTCCAAACCGACAGCGTCTTGGTCGCCAAGCTCGGTACGAGCCGCATCCAAAATGAATTTAGCGCCGACTTCGAGCACGATTTTGTTATTCACAAAGCGGCTGATGCGGATTTTTGGGCCTTGCAGGTCAGCCATGATGCCGACGACGGTGCCAGCGCGTGCTGCGGCTTCGCGCACCATTTTTGCGCGGTCGCAATGGTCTTGGGCCGAGCCGTGGCTAAAATTGAGGCGCATGACGTTGACACCAGCGCGGATCATTTGCTCCAAAATTGCTGGGTCGCTGGATGCGGGGCCTAAAGTGGCGACGATTTTGGTGGCTCTGCGTGACGACATGAAGATATCTCCGTTGTAATTTAGTAACTCAAATTTTATGTATCTTCGCTGATTTTAGTTACAAAACGGCGAAAAAAACGTGTTTGTAAGTTACTAAAGGGTTACGAAAACGCAGAATGAACTACCAGCCCAACCCCAAATGTAGCGGCAAATACACCAGCATGCCCAAACTCATGGTGAGCAGCACGCTTTTTCGCCAAAAATAAATGGCTGCACCGACCAAGCCGGCTATCAATTTGGCGTCATGCCAAGAACCCAATAATTGCCCTTGCGTGATCACAATTTCAGGCACGATGACTGCAGACAAGGCTGCAATAGGGGCGTAATGCAAACCACGATTCACCCAATTTGGCAGCTGCCACGATTTGCTGGAATACAAGAAAAAACAACGCGTGATAACGGTGACCAGCGCCAAGCCGGCAATAGTGATGAGCGTCCAAGCGTCAGAAATGTTGGCTTTCATGCGATTTCGTTTGCGTTTGCTTTATTCATCGTTCGCTGCGTTTTGTCTAGCAACAAACACATAGCCACAGCCGCTGAAATGGCAACAACGATATTCATCTTCAATGGCAAGGCATAAGCCGCTACTGCAACAAAGCTTGACACGGCGGCGGCAACAATACGCAGCTTGCTGGTCGCCAAAGAACACAGAATACCCAACAATGACAAAATGCCCGCAAAACCCAGCCCCCAATGCACGGGCACTTGGTGCGCCAGTGCGACGCCAATCAAGCCAGCACCCACCCAAGCGACCCACGTCAAGCCCGTGTTACCTGCTAAATAGGCATCTTGCTCATGCTGTTGCGCTGCCGATGTGCCGGGTTTTGAGAATTTGCTGACGAACTGGACGTAGCTTAAATCTGCCGTCAAATACCCGCTGAACAGGCGCTTCCAGCGCGGCAAATGCATCAAATACGGCCGCAAATGCGCGCTAAACACGACAAAACGCAGGTTCACGCACAAACCAGTGAGCAAAATCACCCACATGGGCGCGCCCACGGCGATGAGCGGAATGGCTGCCAATTGCGAGCTGCCGGCGAAAACCAACAGCGTCATCGCAACCGATTCGACCACGCTCATGCCGCTGTTGACCATGGAGACGCCCATCGTCAGCCCCCACGCCACCATGCCTGGCAGCATGGGGACGCAGTCTTTCGCGCCCTGTAAATAGGCGGGATGGGTGTAATTTGGACGGCTTAAAAACATAAATTAGGCAACTTCACCAAAGCACATGCCGGCTTGCACATCAAAGCCGCGCACAAAGTCTGCCACCTTGAGGCGTTTACCGCCTGGGCGTTGCAATTCAGTCAAATTCACTACATTATTCATAGCTGCACAGGCAATAAATACGCCGGCTAGAGCCACTATTTGTCCGTTTTTATAAGTTTTACCAACTTCTAGCAAGGTTTTGTCACCCAACTCGGCTCCCCACACTTTGATCTGCTCGCCATTGAGCGATGTCACAGCACCTGGGAACGGGTTGAACGCGCGGATGCGGCGTGTGATGACCTCGGCGCTTTGCGACCAGTCGATCTGCGCTTCGGCTTTTTCGATTTTGTGGGCGTAGGTGATACCTTCCTCAGGTTGCTTCACCGCTTTCAAATCAGCCAAAGAAGCAAGGGTGTTGACGATCAACTCGCCCCCCATCTCGGCCAATTTGTCATGCAAAGAGCCGGTGGTGTCCGCATCTAGTATCGGCAATTCGCCGCGCAGCAGCATGTCGCCCGTATCCAGCCCAATGTCCATTTGCATGATGGTAACGCCGGTGGTCGCATCGCCAGATTCGATAGCCCGCTGGATCGGTGCTGCACCGCGCCAGCGCGGGAGCAGCGAGGCATGGATGTTCAAACAGCCGAGCTTGGAGGAATTGAGCGCCCACTGCGGCAGAATCAAGCCGTAAGCGGCGACGACCGTCATTTCTGCACCGTCAGCAATTGCTTTGTCTATGGCAGCTTTACCCAGCGCGGCTTGTTCGGAGAATTTGCCATCCAGTCGCAGGCTGCGTGGCTGGGCGACGGGGATGTTGTTGTCCAAGGCGAATTGCTTCACAGCCGACGCCTGCAGCTTCATGCCACGCCCAGCGGGGCGGTCGGGCTGGGTCAAAACGAGTACGATTTCGTGCCCAGCTTCAACCAAGGCTTTCATAGCGACACTGGCAAATTCTGGCGTGCCAGCGAAAATGAGTTTCATGGAAATTGATTCAAAAAACTTACATCTTCGGACGGCTTAACTTGTCGTATTCCGCGTCTTTTTCATCTTCGCGCTTGATTTTCAGCATTTTGGTTTTGATGCGGTTGAATTTGAGTTTGGACAAATACTCTACAAACACTTTACCCAGCAGGTGGTCCAGCTCGTGCTGAATGCACACGGCCAGCATCTCCTCAGCCTCCAGCTGTTGCGGTTTGCCTTTGGCGTCCAAATACGACATTTTGACGGAAACGGCTCGTTCAACTTTGTCGTAAATCTCAGGCACAGACAAACAACCTTCTTCGCCGATGTGCTTTTCAGGGCTGTACCAGGTGATTTCTGGGTTGATGAGCACCAAGGGTTCATCACGCGTGTCAGACACGTCAATCACCACCAAACGCTCGTGCACGTTGACTTGTGTGGCTGCCAAGCCAATGCCTTTGGCCTCGTACATGGTCTCAAGCATGTCGGCAATCAATGTGTTGATGCGCTGATCGACTTCAGCCACGGGTTTAGCGACGATGTTCAAACGCGGGTCGGGGAAGGCGAGTATAGGTAATAGCATGGAGGGAATTGGTACTAAAAATAAGAGGAATAACGATATGAAAAACTAAACTAAAGGCTAACTGTGAGAGCATGCCCCCCAAAAATCTGCCCGCTTCTAGGCGGTAGAGGGGAAAAGACAACAATTATTTTACTATTCCTGACTAATTGATGTCATTTATGGCAATTTCGATAGAGAATTATCCGAATTCGCTGAAAATGACTGAATGTTACTTATGCACAAAATACTGAATTCTCAAGCACTTAGCGCAACAGCCACCTTGTTAGCAAGCACGCTATTCGCAGCCTTACCGCTGACTACCGCGCTGGCGGCAACGGCCCATTCACTGACTGTGAGCCCTGGGCAGCAAAAAACAGCGGCCCAAGTTGCCAACGATGGCGTTGCGCTGAGCGAGCTGGCACCCAATGCGCCAGACAGCTACACCGTGAAGCGTGGTGATACGCTGTGGGCGATTTCAAAGCTCTTCCTCAAAAGCCCATGGCGCTGGCCTGAGCTGTGGGGCATGAACATGGCAGACATCAAAAACCCGCATTTGATTTACCCGGGTCAAACCTTGTATTTAGACAAATCAAACGGTCGTGCGCGCTTGACCAGCCAGCGTGGCGGCG
>JAYUJX010000381.1:0-1385 GCA_043764955.1 Polaromonas sp. | reverse complement strand
CCTTGCCAGTCGATGAGGTGCGCAGGCACCGGCAAATCGGCCTCCATGCCTTCCCACCAGACATCGCCGTCATCGGTCAAACCGACGTTGGTGAAAATCGTGTCTTTGTTCAGGCTCAACATGCAGTTCGGATTCGTCAGCATGTTGGTGCCAGGCGCGACGCCAAAATAGCCTGCTTCCGGGTTGATGGCGTACATTTTGCCGTCTGCGCCGGGTTTGACCCAGGCGATGTCGTCACCAATCGTGGTGACGCTCCAACCTTCAAAACCCGCTGGAGGCACCAGCATGGAGAAGTTGGTTTTGCCGCAAGCCGACGGGAAAGCCGCCGCGACGTGGTACTTTTTACTTGGCTGTCCAAGCTGCGCGGGCTTGGTCACACCCAAAATCAGCATGTGCTCAGCCAACCAACCTTCGTCTCTGCCCATGTTAGACGCAATACGCAGCGCAAAGCACTTTTTACCCAGCAAAGCATTGCCGCCATAGCCTGAGCCATAGCTCCAGATTTCGCGGGTTTCGGGGTAATGAACGATGTATTTGGTGTCATTGCACGGCCAAGTCACGTCTTGTTGACCGGCTGTAAGCGGCGCACCCACGGTGTGCATGCAGGGCACAAAATCGCCATTCACGCCGATGATGTCGTACACGGCTTTGCCCATGCGGGTCATGATTTTTTGGTTCACCGCGACATAGGCGCTGTCGGACAGCTCAATACCGATGTGCGCAATCGGGCTGCCCAGCGGGCCCATGGAGAAAGGCACGACGTACATGGTGCGGCCAGCCATACAGCCGTCGAACAGCGCTTTTTCACTGGAAGTGCCTGTTTGTAATTTCGCACGCATTTGCACAGGAGCCATCCAGTTGTTGGTTGGGCCGGCGTTTTCTTCTTTTTCTGAGCAAATGTAAGTGCGGTCTTCCACCCGGGCGACATCGCTGGGGCTGGAGTTGGCCAAAAAACTGTTGGGGCGCTTGGCAGGGTTCAACTTTTTGAAAGTGCCGGCGTCGACCAGCAATTGGCACAGGCGCTGGTATTCTTCATCGCTGCCATCGCACCAGTAAATATCGCACGGTTTGGTCAGCGCTGCCATTTCGGCCACCCAAGCAATCAGCTTGGCGTTTTTGACATAAGCGGGGGCCGATACGTCTTTATACGTTTCCAAGCCCATCATGTTGCGTGCGTTCATCGTGTCATACATCCGAAGATGCCCAAAGTTAAAAATCGTTTTTTCAAACCAGATTTGCTAGGTATATTGGCAAACACCTAAAATCTACTTTGAAAACGCGACCCTCTTAACTTGTGAATAGACCATCTGCGATAGGCCATCCGAATTGCCAGAGAGTCGATTCTATGAACCAAGCTTGCGGGTTACCTACAAGTTACATGAATT